>PIYF01000006.1 GCA_003601875.1 Candidatus Bathyarchaeota archaeon
ACGTGAAGATAAGTTTAAAACTCCATATTAAAACTTCATAACGTTTAAGAAAACTGTAATTTCTGTTTTATTTTGTTAAAACCCATGTTCTAGCTGATAGAGGCGGAAATCTTGGACGAATTCGAAAGATTACTGCTGAAAACCATCGACGAAACTTTAAGATACACGTTCGGCGATGTTACAACGCAAGCAATTTATGATTACTTAGAAAAGAAATCATGTCCAATTTCAGAAATTCCGAGAAAACTTAACACCTTCTCCATCGAGTTAAGAATGATATTGGGTACGGGAAGAAGGCAAATTCTTGGTTCAGCAGCAATCCTAGAAAAAACAATTTTGAAAAAGCTATGCTTAAAGTTAGGAATAGAATTTAATGAAAAAGGACCAGTCGTGTTTTCAGACTATATTAAAAAGTTAAGAGAGGTTTATAACCATGGAAAAGTTAGAAAATTCTAAATTTATCGTTAAAAATTTAACGGAAATCGGTGAAGAAAAAGTTCCTACATCATTATTTGACATCCTAAATGAGGGAGTTTTAATTATCGACGAGAATTATAAAGTGAAATTTAAAAATCAAGCTTTGAGAAACATGCTTCCAGAAACAAGTAACCTGTGCTATGAGCTTTATGGAAAAAATAAACCCTGCAGAAACTGTCCATTAAAACGGAGAAAAGAAAGGCTTAGTAGAGTAATCAAATTAAAAAATAAACTTTTAGAAGTAAACGCTAAACGTTTAGTTATAGATGGCAAAATACAAATCATTGAAACAGTGAGAGATGTAACGGAAACAGAAATATTGAAAAAAGAATTAAAAAGAACTGAAGAAAAGTTTTGGAACCTTTTTGAGAACGCAGGTGACGGAATAATTTTATTTGACAAGGATGGACGAATAATAGCGACTAATAAAAAATGCGAAGAAATAACAGGATTCAAGAGAAGGAATTACATAGGAAAACTTTTCACGGAATTTCTCGTTGAAAAACAGTTTCCTAAAGCGTTTAAGGCAAGTCAAACACTTCTAGACGGTAATCCAATTCGAATAGAATTTGAATTAAAACACGGAAAAAAGAAAGCAGTAATTATAGAAGTGACATGTGTTCCATTGAAGAGGCATGGAAAGTTAACAGGAGCCCTAGGAATCATTAGGGATGTTACAGAAAAAAGAAAACTTGAACAAAAATTAAGAGAATACTCACGGCATCTTGAAAGGTTAATTCAGGTTAGAACGAAGGAACTTGAAGAGATAGAACGGCGATATTCAGTGCTTCTTGAACAAGCTGGAGACGGTGTAATAGTCATACAGGATGGGTTGCTGGCTTTTGTAAACAAGAAGATGGAGAAGCTTGTTGGATATCCAAAAGAACAGTTGCTGGGTAAACCCTTCACATTGCTTGTTGCACCGGAATATGTTAATATAGTTAAGGAGCGATACGAAAAGAGAATGAAGGGTGAAAATGTACCCCAAATCTATGAAGTTGAAGTAGTCTCTAAGAATGGTGAAAGAATACCCTTTGAAACGAACGCAACGAAGATAAATCTTCATGGAAAACCGGCAGACATTGTTATTTTCCGTGATTTAAGAACAAGAAAACTTATGGAACAAAAACTTTTGAAATCGGAACGTCTCGCAACAATTGGTAAATTTGCGACGCTGATGGCGCATGATCTTAGAAATCCGTTAACAAGCATTTTGAATGCAGCCTATTATTTGAAATTTACTTTGAAAAAATCTGGGTTAGATGGCCAAATGCGGGAGATGGTTGAAATCATAGGTAAAAACGTTGAATACGTCAGCAACACAATAAATGACTTATTAGACTTCGTCTCTTCCAAAAAACCTAGATTCACAAAAGTTAACCTTCACAGGATTATTAATGAAGTTTTATCCAGCTTTAAAATAACAAATAATGTAATAATTGTTAAGAAATTTGGAAAAATATCAGAAATAACAGCTGATCCGTCTAGACTTCGAAGAGTCTTCTACAACTTAATTGAAAACGCTCTTCAAGCCATGCCTAACGGTGGAAAACTTACAATTGAAACAGTGAAAGCTGGAGATTTTGTAAAGATAAGCATCAGTGATACTGGTGTTGGAATTCCAATAGAAAATATGCAGAAAATTTTCACCCCGTTCTTCACTACAAAGTCTAAAGGAATTGGAATGGGATTGGCTGTTTGTAAAAAGTTAATTGAAGAACATAAAGGCGTAATTGAAGTTAAAAGCCGTGAAGGTTCAGGTTCAACTTTCATAATTAAATTGCCAATCAACATGAAGGAGGTGAGAGTTATTGAAGAGGAAAGCTAGAATTCTCATAGTTGATGACGACGAAGACATATGTAAAACATTAAGCCTAATACTTCAAGAGGAAGGCTATGAAACAGACATAGCGAACACTGGAAGGGAAGCCATTAAAAAATCAAGGGAAAACTTCTACAATGTAGCCTTGTTAGATATAAAACTTCCAGATATGGAAGGAACAGAATTGTTAACAAAGATGCGTGAAACTTCTCCTAAAATGATAAAAATAATGGTGACTGGATATCCAGCATTAAAGAACGCTGTGGAAGCTTTAAACCGTGGCGCTGACGCATATTTAATGAAGCCTGTGAACCCTGAAAAGGTTATTAAAACGATAAAAGAGAAACTTAAGAAACAAAGAGAAGAGGAAGTAATGACTGAGGAAAAAATAGCAATGTTCGTTAAAACAAGAACACAGAAACTTCTTCAAGAATCAAAATAACCATTATCTCATTCCCAATTTTCTAAGATATTTCAAACTCACAGTAAGGATCTCCTTTCGCAATACATTTAACCTCTTTTACAGAAACTTGCTTATTGAAAAGTTTTGTTAAAACGCCAGCTGTCATCCCTCTTATAAGGTGACTGTAAGTTTTTTCAGACTTTTTCCCCAATTCACATTCGAAGCAATTGTATATTCTAATTGTTCCTCTAGGAGGATTCTCCTCCAAATTTACAACCTCCATGATTCCGTAGCCTACGCAAATGAACATACTTGCACTTATATCCTTAAAAATTTTGACATTATCCTTTACTCCAAGTTTTTCCCCTATCTGTTTATGGCTTTTTCCAAACTCTAATCCAGCTTCGAAACCGAGATAATAAAGAATTGCTTCAGCCGCTGAACCCATCCTCTCTCTTAAATCCACCACAAACCCTTTTATTCCAATGTCACGTAAGAGAATAGCCTTGCTGTCACCTATTTTTAAAGGATTGGAAATCGTGTCAGCTATAAAACCGTCGATTTTAGGTTTAATAATCTTAACATCTTCAATGAGAAGTTTTTCCTTCATTCTATCAGCTAAATCTTCAATCTTAGATTTCGCCTCTGTGAAATCTAAAAACGCAAGTATGGTGGTTAATTGTTCTGTTTTTACAGTTTTCGAGAAGGAAAGATACAGGGTAGTAACATTCTCTTCTGCAAGGATTGAAGCCAACTCTTTGAGTATATGTGGTTTAGCCTTACTTTGTGCAAGAACACCGTAAACTTTTCTTCCTGGACAAACTAGAAATCTTCCTATTTCAAAATGGTTCAAACGATATCTCCGAGCTAAATTATTTTTAAGAGTATTTAAAACTTAACAAGTGATTAAATGTTGGAGTTAAGTGAATGAATGGTGTTGTTAAAGGTTTATGGAACATTGTTCTGTGTGGTTATCCGAGATCGGGAAAAACAACTCTTGCTAGAAGAATAGTTGCTGACTATCCCTACTTTGCAAGGATAGGTGTTGACGAATTGAGGTATATGCTTTTTAATGAAAAGCCACCTTGCAGGGATGAGTTTTTGGTTTATTCTTTAATAGCTGAAATAAGAGATGTTCTACTTGAAAAGGGTTACAGTGTAGTTATAGATTCAACAGCGCCTGACAATGCGACGAGGGAATTTCTGTTAACAGCAAAAGTGAAAAATGTTAACCGGTTAATAATAGCTTTAACTGTTGATAGAAAAATCCTAATAGAAAGAAATGTTAAAACCTTTGGTAATGCGGATTCTGTCTATGCTTGGGATAAGCGTTGGGAGAAGCCGAAGGGAGATATTCCCATATTCAAATTTAGAAGCAATAATATGAAAGAGTTTAATACTTGCTATGCACGACTAAAAGAATTGTTAGCAAGCGAAATACATCCTTACAAACCGGAATTCCGTCCAACAGTTTTAACTTTAAGAGAAATAAGAGAAACCCTTAGAAAATTTTTGAAAAGAAGAAGAGTTTAAAATTAATATTCTATTCCCTTTCTCGCTTGAACACCCTTATTGAACGGATGTTTAACCTCTCTCATCTCTGTTACAAGGTCGGCTACGTTAATGATTTCGTCAGGTGCATATCTCCCAGTTAAAACAAGTTCAACATGGTGAGGCTTACTTTTTATTAGTTCTAACACTTTTTTAAGGCTTATCAACCCCAAGTTTAAGGCTACATTAACTTCATCAAGAATTACTACGTCATATTTGCCGCTTTTCACAACTTTTTCAGCTAATGTTAAGGCTTCTTCAGCAAGCTTTACATCTTCTTCAGGCGGTTTCGTCTCCGTTATAAACTTACCTCTACCAAAAGCTTTCAACTTGAGATTCGGAAGCTTGTCAACTATGTAAAGTTCTCCGTAATCAAATCCGCCTTTAATAAACTGAATGACATAAACTTTTAACCCCCTACCTATCGCTCTTAAAGCCAATCCGAAAGCAGCAGATGTTTTTCCTTTCCCGTTTCCAGTGTAAACTTGAACAAGTCCCTTGCTAAGTTTAGGCAAGGCTAATTACTCCTAAGTTTTTTCTCTAAAATTTTCTCAGCAGCCGTCATAGGGTCAATTTCTCTCTTCAAAATTTTTTCTAAATACTCTTCAAATTCTCCTTTTTCTTTCATTTCTTCTAGTATTATGTCTAAAGTTTTCTCTTTTATTGCTTCTAAAAGTTCCTTCTCAGCTTTTTCCCTCATCCGTTTACGTTCTTCCCTACTTTTCAAGTAACGTTTATGTTCTTCTATTTTTTCAATAAGCTGTGGCACTCCGTCTCCTGTTAGAGCTATTGTTTTTAGAACTGGAGGCTTCCAAGATTTTTCCTTATTGTTAAGTTGAAGCATAGCTTTGATGTCTATTACTGCTTTGTTAACGTTTTCACGGTCAGCCTTATTTACAACGAATATATGACCTATCTCCATTATTCCAGCTTTTATCGCCTGAATTTCGTCTCCTAATCCAGGTGCAAAAACAACAATTACTGTCTGTGCAATTTTTGCTATTTCAACTTCAGACTGGCCAGCCCCCACAGTTTCCACTATAATTATGTCTTTTCCTGCAGCGTCTAAAATTTTCACAGCGTCCCTTGTTGCCCTAGCTATTCCACCTAAATAATTTCTGGTGGCCATACTGCGTATAAAAACATCTTTATCCACGGCAAGTTCTTGCATACGAATTCTGTCACCTAAAAATGCTCCGCCGGTAAACGGACTTGTCGGGTCAACGGCTATAACTCCAACAGTTTTCCCTCTTCTCCTATATTCGCGGATAATCTTCTCTATTAAAGTGCTTTTTCCAGAGCCTCCTGGACCTGTTATCCCTATTATGTGGGCTTTTCCTGTGTGAGGATATATGGCGGCTATCAGCTTTCGAGCTTCCCTTGAATTATTTTCAATTATGGTTATGGCTTTAGCTATGCTTCTCTTTTCTCCAGCAAGCACGTTTTTGGCTAATTCTTCAATTTTCATTAGGATATCTCTCTTCTTTTAGGCGTGTTTTCAAGGATGAAACGCACTATTTTGTCTGTTGGGGTTCCAGGTCCGAAGAACCCTTTTATTCCTATTTCCTTCAGTTTAGGAATGTCTTCATCTGGAATTATTCCTCCAGCAACTACAAGCACGTCTGTTAAACCTTTCTGTTTAAGAAGTTCCATTATTCTTGGGAAAAGCGTGTTATGGGCTCCTGAAAGAATGCTTAAACCTATCACGTCAACATCTTCTTGAATAGCTGTTTCAACAATTTGTTCTGGAGTCTGCCTTAAACCTGTGTAAATTACTTCCATTCCAGCGTCTCTTAATGCTCTGGCAACAATTTTTGCTCCTCTGTCATGACTGTCTAAGCCTGGCTTAGCGATTAAAACCCTAATTTTTCTTTCACCAATCATGTATTTTCACTCCTTGCTAAATTACGATTAACTCTTTATATTCACCGTAAACTTTCCTTAAAACATCACATATTTCACCTAATGTTGCGTAGGCTTTCACAGCGTCTATTATTGTTGGCATAAGGTTCACATTTTTCTCCGCTGCATAGTGAAGTTTTTCAAGAACTTCTTTCACCTTTCTGTTATCTCTTTCTCTCCTAAGTTTTTGAAGTCTAGCAATTTGTTCCTCTTCAACCTTCGGGTCGATTCTTAAAATTTCTATTGGATACTTCTCTTCTGTTGAGTATTCATTAACACCAACAATTATTCTCTTCTTCTCGTCAATCTCCTTTTGATACTTGTATGCACTGTCAGCAATCTCTTTCTGGAAGAAACCTTTTTCTATTGCTGCGATTGCACCGCCCATGTCGTCTATTTTCTGTATGTATTCCATAGCTTTCTCTTCCATTTCATTTGTTAAGGTCTCAACGTAATAGGAGCCTGCTAACGGGTCAACAGTGTTTGCAACTCCGCTTTCATGAGCTATTATTTGCTGTGTTCTTAAAGCAATTCTCACTGCCTGTTCACTTGGTAAGGCTAAGGCTTCGTCAAAAGAGTTTGTATGTAATGATTGGGTTCCACCTAAAACTGCTGCTAAAGCTTGGATTGTTACACGTATAATATTGTTTAATGGTTGTTGTGCTGTTAGGGTGAAACCAGCTGTTTGAACATGCATACGCATCCACATTGACCTTGGATTCTTTGCGTGGAAGCGTTCCTTCATTATTTTAGCCCACAACCTTCTAGCCGCCCTAAACTTCGCTATTTCCTCAAAGAAATCGTTGTGAGCTGCAAAGAAGAATGATAATCTTGGAGCAAAATCGTCAACTTTCATGCCTCTTTCAAGACATGATTCCACATAAGTTATTCCATCATAAAGGGTGAAGGCTAATTCCTGCACAGCGTTTGCTCCAGCCTCTCTGATGTGATATCCACTTATGCTTATAGGGTTCCATTTTGGTAAATGTTTAGCACAATATTCTATTATGTCCGTGACAAGTTTCACAGATGGTTTAGGAGGGAATATTATAAGTTTCTGAGCGAAAAACTCTTTTAACATGTCATTCTGTGTTGTCCCCCCAAGTTTTTCTCTAGGCACACCTTGTTTGTCTCCAACAGCAATATACATAGCGAGAAGCATTGCAGCTGGACCGTTTATCGTCATGGATGTTGTAACTTTATCTAAAGGTATGCCGTCAAATAGGATTTCCATATCTTTTAGAGATGAGACGGCAACTCCGCATACGCCAACTTCACCTCTAGCCATGGGATGGTCTGAATCATAACCACGTATTGTTGGATAGTCAAAAGCTATGCTTAACCCTGTTTCCCCCTCCTTCAAAAGATATTTAAACCTTTGATTCGTCTGTTCAGCAGTGCCATATCCAGAAAATTGTCTCATAGTCCAAAGTCTACCCCTATACATGGTTGCATGTAATCCTCTTGTGAATGGATATTCTCCTGGAAAACCTAAATCACGCATATAATCCATGTCTTTGATGTCTTCAGGTGTGTAAACTCTTTTGATTGGTATTCCAGATAAGTTTGTGAACACATTCTTTCTTTCCGGTCTAGTGTTAATCCATTTGGGCAGAGTTGTCTTCTCCCATCGTTCCCTTTCCTTAATTATTTTATCGATTTCTTCCCTATCAAACATGGTTTCCTCTCCGGTTTTACAACTTAGGATATTGATAACAACCTTAAAAGTTATTTTCTTTAAAGCAATCTAAACTTTGTTAAAATTGAACATGTTGAAATTTGTCTTTACGTTAAGGTGGTTTTATGCTTAGAAAAATAGCGATAATAGGTTGTGGAATGACAAAGTTTGGTAAACATGAGGATAAAACTATAACGGAGCTTATGTTAGAATCCTCTTTAAAAGCCATTGAAGATGCTTGTATAAGCGAAAAAGATGTGGAAGCAATTTATGTTGGCAACATGCTTGCACAAGCACTTAACAAGCAGAGCTTACTTGCAAACGTTTTAGCAGATCAGCTTGGACTATACAATGTAATTGTTGAGGGAGTATCTAACGGAACAGCTTCTGGAGGTTCAGCTGTTAGAAGTGCTTGTTTAGCTGTTGCTTCAAACTTTTGTGATGTTGCTTTGGTAACCGGAGTGGAGAAGATGCGTGGTTCACCTCGGGATAAGGTTACAAGTCTTTTAGCGACTATGAATTATCCAATCGAACGTGAGCAAGGCATCACGCTTCCATCATTAGCTGCCATGTTCACAAGGCTTTACATGAAAAGGTATGGTTTAAAACGTGAACATTTAGCCTTAGTTACAGTGAAAAATCATTCAAACGCTCTTAAAAATCCTTACGCTCATATAAGGAAAGCTGTCACTCTAGAAGAGTTACTTTCAGAGGATAACTCGAAAAACCCTGTTGTAGCTGATCCACTAAGACTTTACGATTGCTGTCCAATTTCAGATGGTTCAGCATCCCTAATCATTTGCAGTTTAGAAAAAGCCAAAAAATTTGTTGACACACCGATAATTGTTAAGGGTTTTGGACAGGGAGTTGATAAGATGGGTGTATGTGAAAGAGAAGACGTCACGGTTCTAAAAGCATTAAGGGAAGCTTCAAATCAAGCCTTCAAAATGGCGAAGATTACACCTAAAGAAATAGACGTAGCTGAACTTCATGATGCATTTACAATACTTGAAATAGCTGAAAGTGAGGACGCTGGCTTCTTTAAAAAAGGCATGGGATATAAGGCGTTGGAAGATGGAATCACCTCTCTTGACGGAGAACTACCGATAAATCCTTCAGGAGGATTAAAGGCTAGGGGACACCCAGTCGGCGCCACTGGCGTAGCTCAACTTGTTGAACTTACATGGCAACTTCGAGGAGAAGCTGGAGCAAGACAGGTGAATAATAATGTGGAAAAGGCTTTTTCATGTAATTTAGGTGGATTTGCAAGTAATGTGCTTGCTTTTGTTTTAACAAGAAGTTAAATATTAAAGAAAAATGGATGTTGAGAGTTATGTTAGATTTCTATGCTGGGTTTTGCCTCTGAACCGAACTTTCTGACAACCCATTCTTTCACTTTACGCATATCATCCTTCAATCTTTCAATAGTTTCAGAACTCATTATCCTTTTAGAGGGGTCTGGTGTTTCAGCTGGAGTGCAATAAATGTCCATTATGTCGCCTTTTGGATGTTCAACAAAGTTTATGTTCACTTTCAGCCCTGGATAAACATCCCATGGGTTTACCTTCAAAAGTCTTGTAGGCACAGTTGTGCAGCATCCCTCAACTCTAACGTAGGCTATTATGAATGGAAGCGTCTTCAAGAACGGGGTTGCTGAAAAAGCCATAACAGAGAAAGTATGCACTTCTCCACGTGGAGGAAGTTCAACCCATTCTGTTTCCTCTAAACGACATTCAGCATTCCAACAGTGCGCCCTAGGCGGTAAATATATGCTTCCACATTTTGGACATTTGCTTCCGTAAAGCTTCTTTTCAAGTAAGCCTTTGAAAAATTTTGATGTCATTCCATAACTGTGATGGTAAAGGGAAGCGTGAGGTCTCTGAATTACAAGGTAATTGGTTGTAGAAAGCTTGTCAAGTCTGTATCCTTTAGGCCCTTCAATCCATCTCCATCCAACAGGAGACCAGTTTCCTTGTCTAGCCCATTCATCCCACTGCTTGTTATACTCTAAAGACTCAACAATTTTTTTAGGTTTATAAGCCATTTTCATCAACCTCTCTCAAAAATTATAACACCGGATTGGCAACCAGTTCCTCCATGTCCCTGAAGTAGAGCTCTTTGCGCTCCGCTTAACGCTCGAGCCTTCGTCTTCCACTTATTAGCTGTTTGCTCTGTTAATTGCCAATAAATCTGCATTGCTTGAGCTATTGAAGTTGCACCAACAGGATGTCCAGCTGCTGTGTGAGCCCCGCTAAGCTGGCATGGAAGCTCTCCTCCCCAATCCGTTACTCCTTCTCTCACCAAAATTTTTCCTTCACCACGCTTACAGAACCTCAAATCCTCATACTCAGCAAGTTCAACTCCATCGTAAGGATTGAAAAGTTCAGCGAAGTCAAGCTGTTTTACCGGATTGTCTATCCCAGCCATTTTATATGCCATGTCACCTGAAACACGTATAGAACCAAAATTAGCCATTTCAGGATAGGGTGAAGCGGTTTTCGTTGAAACACCTGGATAAATTGATTCATCTTCTGAGTAAAGCCCCCTATACATTGGGTTATCAACTCTGTCACCTGGACGCATAGTGTCGGTGCCTAAGCCAACACCAGTTATCCAAACAGGTGAATCAGTGAACTTTTTAGCGGTTTCCTCGCTAGCAAGCAACATGCAAGCCGCTCCATCACTTATCATAGCACAATTCAAGGCACGGTAAGGCCATGATATAAGCCTAGACTTGAACACGTCGTCAACCGTTATGAATGTTGTTCCGTGTTGACTGCGCCATTGAGCATACGGATTGAACGTTGCATTGTTATGATTTTTAACAGCGATTTTCGCTAGGTCTTCCTCAGTTTCACCGTAAAGATACATATGTCGCGTTTCTAAAACTGCGTAATATCCAGTATAGTATCCTCCAACAGGAAAGTCAAAGTCTGTGTCAGAAGCAGCTGCAATAAACTCGTTAACCTTAGGAGTGTCTAACTCACTCATCTTTTCCCAGCCTACAACAAGAACGTTCTTGAAAATTCCCGATTTAATATACATGAAAGCGTTGATTAACGCGTCTATAGGTGTAGCTCCTCCAGATTCAACTCTATAGGCTGGCTTTGGAAGCAAACCTAAATAGTCATGGATTATCCAGTGAAAACATAATTGGCCGGCAAGGTGATCGCTAAAGTAAGAATATATCACCGCATCTATATCCTTTGGATAGTCAATGTTTGAGTTGTCAGCAAGCATTTCTCGAACAGCTTCAGCGCACATTTCTTCATGTAACTCGTAGCGGGGATTGTCAAACCTTGAAATCCCCCCTCCAACAACAGCGACACGATTGCTCATTTTTCCACCTTCAATGAAGAGAAATCTAAATTTGAACCATAAACTCTATAAAACTTTCGTAAAATTTTGTTACTTCCATTGAAGAAACTTAAATATCTGCAACACAATTGAAAATTTAAACATGTGAGGAGATTTAATTGAAGGGTAAACCATTAGTCTCCATAATTTCTGCAGGTTTATCAAAATTTGGAAAACTTGAAGGATTATATGGAAGGGAAATATTCGCTGAAGCAGTTAAAGAAGCCTTCGACAGATGTCCAAACCTTAACCCAAAGGACATTCAAGCCCTATTCGTTGGACATATGGGGGAATCTTATGAACATCAAGGGCATACTGGTGCAACCTTAGCTGACTGGACAGGTCTCCTTCACATACCAGCTACAAGAACAGAAACGGCTTGTGCATCTTCAGGTGCAGCCTTAAGAATTGGAATATTTTCAATTCTTTCAGGCTTATACGACGTTGTTATGGTTGGAGGTGTTGAAAAAATGACCAATAGAACAACCCCTGAAGTCACAGAATTCCTTGCAATGGCTTCAGATTTCCCCTTTGAACAATGGCATGGAATAACATTTCCAGGGTTATACGCCTTAATGGCTACAGCTCACATGCATAAATATGGAACAACAGAGGAACAATTAGCCATGGTCGCCGTTAAAAATCATCATAACGGATTTTTAAATCCTAAAGCACATATGCAGAAGGAGGTAACCCTTGAAAAAGCCTTATCATCAAGAGTTATTGCTTGGCCTCTGAAACTTTACGATTGTTCACTTATAACGGATGGTGCAAGCTGTTTGGTGCTTACAAAACCTGAACTTGCAAAAAAATACACCGACACGCCTGTACAAATAATTGGAACAGGCCAAGCAAGCGACAGTATAGGCATATATGAACGTGAAAGTTTCACATCGCTAATTGCAGCAAAATTAGCAGCTAAACAAGCCTACCAAATGGCTGATGTAACCCCAAAGGATATAGATGTTGCAGAAGTTCACGACTGTTTCACAATAGCCGAGATAATAGCATATGAAGATTTAGGTTTTTGTAAACCGGGAGAAGGTGGACGCCTAATTGAGAATGGTGAAACAACCCTTGAAGGTTCATTACCCGTAAACACAAGCGGTGGATTAAAAGCGAAAGGGCATCCTGTAGGTGCAACAGGAACAGCTCAAGCATACGAAATATATTTACAGTTAACTGGACAAGCTGAAAAGAGGCAGGTAGAAAACGCGGAAATAGGATTAACCCATAACGTTGGAGGTTCAGGAGCAACTGCAGCAGTTCACATATTTAGGAGGGAATAAAATGAGTGAAGAAAAACCTTTCACAATAGAACAATTCTACAAATATATTAGTCAAGGAAAACTTATGGGTGGAAAATGCAAGAAATGCGGAACAATCTATCTTCCACCAAGACCAGTATGCACCAAATGTCACTCAAAAGATTTCGAATGGATTGAAATCCAGCCAAAAGGAAAACTTTTAACATACACAATAATCCACGTGGCTCCAGTACAGTTTCAATCAATGGCGCCATATGCCGTCGGCATAATCCAACTTGAAAATGGATTAAAAATTCCAGGTATAATAAAGAACGTTGAACATGATAAAATTAAAATCGGAATGGAACTTAAAGTAGTCTTCGAAAAAACTCCAGTAAACGTTTCCCAATGGCCTCAATGGCCAAGATACTACTTCAAACCAGCTTAAACACGTTAATCTCAAAATTAACTTTTCAATATATTTATTTCTCTTATTAAAGTCGGTAGGTCGGTGATTGAGGTTATTAGATAGTTTGCTCCTGCATTTATGAGTTCTTTTGGTGATGAAAGTCCTGTTGGTAAACCAACAGCTATAGCGTTAAGTTCATTTGAACATTTCATATCGCTGACTCCATCTCCAACAACTATTGTTTCGCTTGGGTTAACGTTTAAAGCTTTCAAAACCATTCTTAAATGTTCAATGTTTGGTTTCACATTTTCCACATCATCCCTCGAGGCTATGGCTTCAAAAAACTTTGTTAAGTTAAACCGTTTTAGCATGTAATCTACTGATATCCTACTATTAACTGTGAATAATCCTAACCTTAACTTCATATTCTTCAAAGTGTTAAGGGTTTCTTTAACTCCTGGAATTAAGCTTGTTTTTTTAGCAGCTTCCAACTCGTATTTTTCAGCGATCATTAACGCTTTTTTACGAAGCTCTTTTATGGAACTTCGTCTTTCATTGTTTTTGAAGAATATTTCAGCTTTCTTTAACATTTCAAATATGCTTTCTCTTGTTGAAAGAATTGATGCTGGTATCCCCTCTCTTACCAAGAAACTTTTCACTTCCACCCTCACAGTTTTATAATCAATGTTGAACCTTGCGAGAGTTCCGTCTAAATCGAAGATTACAGCCTTAATCATCTGCTTCACTTGCCGCGGAGCCTAAAGTGTTTCTTGAGAAATATACTTTGCGGTAAATTGAATACAAACTTTTAAGTTATTTTATATTGATGGTTATGAACTTTGAAGGTTATGTGAACAATAACCTTTGGCCTATACTTGTTGAGGTGGTTCATTACTTACCAATGTATTCTCATCACAAAGGATATGTGCGAGAATTTATTTTAAACGAGAAACCAGAAATAAAACCAAGGGAACTTGCAAGTTTACTTGGAATTCCTTTAGGTGAGGCTTTAGTGATTCTTTAT
>PIYF01000007.1 GCA_003601875.1 Candidatus Bathyarchaeota archaeon
GAACTTGCAGAAAACACAGACTTGAAAGTTTTGATTCTTGAGAAGGGGCCAGACCTTGAAAAGAGGAAGTGTCCAGCAAGCCGTGGTTTCGGATGTGTTCACTGTGAACCATGTTTACTTTTATCTGGATGGGGCGGTGCCGGAGCCTTCAGTGATGGAAAATTAACTCTTTCAACGGAGGTTGGAGGTTGGCTTAATGAGTACATGTCAGAGAAGGAGCTTAGAAATCTTATAGATTATGTGGATGAAATTTACTTGAAGTTTGGAGCGACAAAACAAGTTTACGGAGCTGACGTGGAAAAGGTTGATGAAATTAAGAGAAAGGCATCGCTGGTTGGTTTGAAACTTGTTCAACAGAAGATAAGACACGTTGGAACTGAAAAATGTGCAGAAGTTCTTAAACGAATAAGGAAAGAGCTTGACGGGAAAGTTGAGGTTAAATTGAAAAGCGACGTGAAGGGAATAATAGTGAATAATGGGGTTGTAGAGGGCGTTGAAACCTTTAACGGTGAAAAATATTTTGGTAAATACGTGGTTGCGGCTCCTGGAAGAAGCGGTGCTGAATGGTTACAGGCTGAAGCGCAGGCTCTTGGTTTAAAAACACTTAACAATCCAGTGGATGTTGGAATAAGGGTTGAAGTTTTAGCTTCCGTTATGGAAGAGTTAACCAATGTTCTTTACGAACCTAAACTAGTTTACTACTCAAAATTCTTTGACGATAAAGTTAGAACGTTCTGTGTTGCCCCTTACGGTGAAGTTATAACAGAATCATATAACGGTGTCTTAACAGTTAATGGACAAAGCTACGCTGAAAGGAAAACTGAAAACACAAACTTTGCAATTTTAGTGAGCACTTCATTCACTGAACCATTTAAGGAACCCATAGCCTATGGAAAATATCTCGCCAAACTTTCAAACCTTCTAAGTGGAGGAGTAATAATACAGCGGCTTGGCGATTTAGAGGCTGGGAGAAGGTCTACCCATGAAAGAATATCAAGAAGCACCGTGACACCTACATTGAAAAACGCTACGCCTGGAGACTTAAGCTTCGTCCTTCCATACCGTTATCTCGCAGATATAATGGAGATGCTTAAAGCATTAGATAAAATTGCCCCAGGAATAGGTTCAAGAGACACTCTACTCTATGGTGTTGAAGTTAAATTTTACTCCACAAGATTAGAGTTAAACAATTGCTTAGAAACAAAAATCCACAACTTATTCACTATAGGGGATGGAGCTGGAGTTACAAGGGGACTTGTTCAAGCTTCAGCGTCAGGGGTGGTGGTGGCTAGAGAAATAATGAAAAGGGAAAAGGTAACAAAATAAACTCTAACCTTTTTTATATTCAATTTTCAAATTCTAATAGAGGAAAAGCATAGTCATGGAAAAAATAATTGGACATGGAACATGGTACGATAAAATGGCTGCAAAAATAGTTGAAAGGGAAAGTAAGTTAGGTAGAAGTCTAAACCTTATTAGAACAGAAATGGGGTTAGGGGCTTCAGGCTTCCCCCACATTGGAAGTTTAGGTGATGCAGCCAGAGCCTACGCAATAACTTTAGCGCTTCGAGAGCAAGGTTATAATTCTGAACTTATAGCTTTCTCTGATGATAGAGATGGTTTAAGAAAGGTTCCAGCGGGACTGCCGAAATCTTTAGAAAAATATCTTGGTTTTCCAGTAACAGATATTCCAGACCCATTTGGTTGTCATGAAAGTTACGGTGAACATATGAGCAGTTTGCTGTTAGAAGCCTTAGACAAATGTGGGATAGAATATAGATATATGTCTGCAAAAAAGGTGTATAAAGAGGGAATTTTAAACGAAGAGATAAGAACAATTCTTTTAAACGCAAAGAAAGTTGGCGAAATAGTTAAGGAAGAGGTCGGTCAAGAACGCTATTTAGAGGTTTTACCATACTTCCCTGTTTGTGCAAACTGTGGACGCATTTACACAACAAAGGCTTTGGAATTCTTTCCTAAAGAGAATAAGGTCACATATGTTTGCGACGGAATGGAAGTGAAAGGTAAGTGGATTCCCGGATGCGGCTATAAAGGTGAAGTAGACATAACAAAGGGTGATGGAAAATTAAGTTGGAAGGGTGAATTCGCAGCTAGATGGAAATCCCTCGATATAAGGTTTGAAGCTTATGGAAAGGACATAGCTGATTCTGTCAGGATAAACGATAGAATTTCAGAGGAAATACTAAATTATCCACCTCCAGCCCATGCAAAATATGAAATGTTCCTTGATAAAAGTGGAAGAAAAATATCAAAATCTGCTGGAAACGTTTTCACTCCTCAAGTTTGGTTTAAATATGGTTCCCCTCAATCATTAATGCTTCTCATGTTGAAAAGATTTGTTGGAACCCGCACACTTGACGTGACAGATATTCCAGCCTATATGAACGAACTTGACCATTTAGAGGACATATATTTTGGAAAGAAAAAAATTGAGGATTCAAGGGAACTTGAAAAACTGAAAGGATTATATCTTTACTGTTGGGTTCTTAAACCACCTGAAAAACCAGCAATTCATGTTCCATATAACCTTTTAACTTTTCTAGCTAAAATGGCTCCGAAAGGACGTGAAGAACAATTCATAATTGAAAAGCTGCAGAAATACCGTTATTTAAAGAAAAACGAATTGCCAGATGAAAACCTAAAGAAGAGAATTGAATACGCATTTAACTGGATTAAAGACTTTGAAGAGATAAAAGAAACAACCGTCACTTTAACAAGCCAAGAGAAACAAGCAATAAGAGAGCTTATCGAAACTTTAAAAGTTGAAAACGAAGCTGAAAAAATTCAAAATGCAATATTCAATGCAGCTAAGAAAAATGAATTATCACCAGCTAAGTTTTTCAAGACGTTGTATACTATACTTATCGGTGTGCCTCAAGGGCCAAGGTTAGGTTCCTACATGCTTGCCATGGGTAAGCAAAACGTGATTAAAGCATTGCATAAAGCGTTAGCAAACGCTGAATAAAGTTTAAGGTGGCCATATGTTTTCTATTGAAGGTGAAACTGGAAAATTTTTGGATGCAACCTCCAAAGCAGCTGAAGCAATCCTTAAGACAGTTAAAAAAGATGGGTTTATTCAAGTTTTTTCCCATCTTGACGCTGATGGGTTGGCGGCTGCTGGAATAATAGGGAAAGCTTTGTTTAGGCTGGATGCACGTTTCAGAATAAGGATAACCCAATGGATAGATGAAAAACTCATTGAAGAAATTAAATCTGAAAAACCTCAACTTGTAATTTTCACAGATTTAGGAAGCGGTTACATAGACGTTTTAAAAGAAATTTCAGATTTTAAAATTTTAATTCTCGACCACCATCAAATAATTGGACAAGAAACAGAAAACCTTGTACATGTTAATCCACATCTTTTTGGAATAGATGGTGCAAAGGATGTAAGTGGAGCTGGGGTTGCCTATTTTACAGCTAAAGCTATAGATGAAACCAACATTGATCTTTCACCTATAGCCGTCGTCGGAGCCCTTGGAGACCTCCAAGATAAATATGACCAGAGAATGCTTGGAGGTTTAAATAAAAAAATAGTCGACGACGCCGTAAAGAGTGGCTTATTAAATGTTGAGAAAGACCTAATCTTTTTCGGCAGGGAAACCCGTCCAATTCATAAAACTTTAGCTTGCACAACGAACCCTTTTATTCCAGGTATAAGTGGAGAGGAAGATAAGAGCCTAGCTTTTCTTGCAAGTTTAGATATAAAACCTAAAGTTGGAGACAAATGGAGAGCCCTCAGAGACCTTTCAGATGAAGAGAAAAAAAGGCTTTGCTCAGCTCTCGCTGATTACATGCTATCTAAAGGTTTACGTTTTGAAACTTCAGATCTCATTGGACACGTTTACATTTTAATTCGTGAAGAACCTTGGACACCTTTAAGAGATGCAAGGGAATTTGCAGTTTTGTTAAATGCTACTGGAAGGATGGATAAGCCTGGCCTTGGAGTAGCTGTGTGTATGGGTGACCGTTCTTCAGCTTTTGATGAAGCGGAAAAAGTCCTTGAAGAATATAGGAGGACGATTAACAAGTGTTTAAGCTGGGTGCTTGAGAAACCTGAAAGAATGAAAGAGTTAAACAACATATTTGTTGTGTATGGTGAAAACATGATAGAAGACAAAATGATAGGTGCAATATCTTCCATTCTTTCTATGAGTCTTCCAAACCCTGAAAAACCCTTAATAGCTTACGCTACGGTTGAAGAGGAGGAACTGGCGAAGTTTTCAGCTAGAACTGTGAGCACCTTAACAGATAAAGGGTTAAATTTAGGTGAAATAATGCGAGTTGCAGCTGAGAAATGTCTTGGAAATGGTGGAGGACATAATATAGCTGCTGGCGCTCAAGTTCCAATAGAAAATGTTGAAGTTTTCATAAAACTTGTAGATGAACTTGTTGGAAAACAATTGAAGAGGGAAAAAAATTGGAAGCTGAAATAATTTTAAAATATGACAATGAAAAGTATGCAAAGGCTGTAGCGAATGCTGTTTCCCCAGACAACTTTAAAACACCATCAAACTTATCAGTTAAAACTTTATGCTCCGGAAAAGATGTTGTTACAAAAATTAAATGTAAAGGAAAACTTTCCACTTTACTAGCTACAATTGATGATTTACTTTTCTGCGTTTCAACAGCTGAGAAAACTTTAGAAACAGCAGAAAGTTTTCAAAAGAGTAATACAAATAGGTGATTAAATCAAAATTTTAAAGATTAAAAGGAATTAAGTGAAAAATCATGTTGGACATTAAGCTTATCCGTGAAAAACCGGAATTTGTAAGGGAGAATCTGAAGAGAAGAGGCAACCCTGAAATTCTTAAAATGCTTGATGAACTAATAGAATGCGACAAGAAATGGCGGAAGCTTCTAACAGAGTTAAATGATCTTCGCCACGAAAGAAAGAAGATAACGTTAGAGATTGCAGCTTTGAAAAGGAAAGGTGAAGAGGTCAAGGATAAAATAGAACAGGCGAAGAAAATTGACGGCTTAACAAAGGAATTGGAGAACAAGGTTGAGGAGTTTGAAGAGAAAAAACATTATCTTCTAATGAGAATTCCGAATCTTCTCCATGAATCTGTTCCCTTCGGCGTGGATGAACATGATAATGTTCCAATTAGAAGTTGGGGTGAACCACGAAAGTTCACTTTCCCGGTTAGGAATCATATAGAGTTAGGGTTAAGTCTTGACATAATGGATGTTGAAAGAGCTGGAAAGATAGCTGGATCCCGTTTCTTCTACCTAAAAAATGAAGGTGTCTTACTTGACATGGCTTTAATGAAGTTTGCTTTAGAAGAAATGGTTAAGAAGGGATTCACGCCGATAGAGCCTCCTTTTCTTATGAGGAGGAAACCTTACGAGGGAGTTGTAGCCTTAAGCGATTTTGAGGAAAGCTTATACAAAATTGAGGGTGAAGACTTATACTTAATTGCAACTTCGGAACATCCAATGGCCGCGATGTTTATGGATGAAGTTTTGAAGACTGAAGACTTACCAATAAAACTTGTTGGGGTAAGTGCAAACTTTAGGAGGGAAGCTGGAGCTCATGGGAAGGACACCCGTGGAATTTTCCGAACCCACCAATTCAATAAAATTGAACAGTTTGTGTTTTGTAAACCAGAGGATTCATGGAAAATTCATGAGGAACTTATAAGGAACGCTGAGGAACTTGTTCAAAAACTTGGTTTACCATATCGTGTAGTAAATGTTTGCACTGGAGACCTTGGAACAGTTGCAGCGAAAAAATATGATATTGAAGCTTGGATGCCTGCGCAAAACAGTTATAGAGAGATAATTTCATGCAGTAACTGCACAGATTATCAAGCGAGAAGATTGAATATAAAATATAGGGAGAAAGAGGGAGAACCCCCAAAAGGTTTTGTTCACACCCTAAATTCCACAGCCCTAGCCACTGGAAGAACAATGGTTGCAATCCTAGAAAACTATCAAGAGGAAGACGGTTCTGTTGTTATTCCAAAAGTTCTTAGAAAATATATGAACGGTATCGAAAGAATAACACCTAAAAAATAAACTGAAAATCCATTTAAATTTTAGTTTCTCGGGTAAAACTTTAATACTTCCATACGAACTTTCAAGCTACATCGTGATAGAGTATGCCGAGGAAACGTGTAAGAGATAAATGGCGTGGAAAATCCTGGTACACTGTAGTGGCACCCTCATACTTTGGGAATGCAGAGTTAGGTATGGTTCCATCAGATGAGCCTGAAAAACTTATTGGAAGAGTTATAGAATCAACTTTATATGACATTACAAACGATTTTGCCCATCAATACTTGAAAATTTATTTTCAAGTAACGGATGTTGATGGAAAAACAGCTCACACCGTTTTCAAGGGACATGAATATTCAAGAGATTATCTGCGAAGTCTTGTTAGAAGAAGAACAACAAAGGTTGACGGAATATTCAATGTTACAACGAAAGATGGATTTAAACTAAGGGTTTCCATTTGCGCCTTCACCCTTTCAAGGATAAAAACATCTCAAGAAGTAGCTATAAGAGGCATAATGAGAAAAATTATTAAAGAGAAAGCTTCAAACCTCACTTTAGATGAGTTCGCTCAGGAAATGGTTCTTGGGAAAATAGCTTCAGACATATACAATGAAGCGAAAAAAATTGTTCCTCTACGTCATGTTGGAGTGAGAAAATCTAAACTTTTAACCCCATTACCTGAAGTATCCCGTTTGAAGACACAAGCGCAAAAAGCTGCTGCTTAACTTAATTTTCCTTTAAAAGACTTTTTCCGTATTCATAACCTCTCTCGAAAGCCTTCAAGTTTAAATCTATTGTTGCTTTTGGAACATTAGATTTTATGGCTTCCTTTAAATGGTTAACATCCATCAAATGTGTTACAGCTGCAAACGCTCCAATCATAACAACGTTTGCAACAATTTTGTTTCCAAGCTCTTCAGCAATTCTTGTCGCTGGAATTTCGTAAACTTTAGCTTTCAAATCTTTCTTTTGATTTGGAACCAAGTCTGAATCAACTAGAAGGATTCCATTTTCCTTTAGGTCGTTTACATATTCCAGGTAAGCCTCTTGAGACATTATAATTAAAATGTCTGGATTTTCAACTTTTGGAAAATCTATTTCTCCATCAGATATTATAACCTCTGACCTACATTTTCCACCCCTTGATTCCGGACCATAAGAGGCTGTGTCAACAGCGTTTTTGTCTCCGTAAACGCAGGCTGCAGCTGCCAATATTAACCCTGTTCTCACTATTCCTTGTCCACCAAATCCTCCAACTCTTATTTCAACCCGCATTTTTCTCCCTCAATTTTTCTTGAACTTTAATGTATTTCTTTTGAAGAAGTTCTTCATATGTAGGTTTTTCAACGTCAACAAATTCTCCAACAACTATTTTTTCCATTGTTATCTCAGCCTTTGACGGGTCATATCCATGTCTTATCTCTGAAACATCCTTAAGCCACCTCATCATTTCTATAGCCTTTTTGAAGTTGTTTCTTCTTCCAAATATTTCTGGGCATGGTGAAACAACTTCAATAAATTTGAAACCTTTCTTTTGTAATGCCTTTTTAATTGAAGCTGTTAACCTTTGAACATGTAAGGCTGTCCATCTTGCCACGTAAACTGCTCCAGCAGCAGCTGCAAGGTGTACTAGGTTAAAGGGATGTTCAATGTTTCCATAGGGTGAAGTTGTTGTGTAAGAATGCAATGGTGTTGTAGGTCCAAGTTGTCCTCCAGTCATTCCATAGTTGAAGTTGTTTGAACATATAACCGTCATGTCTATGTTTCTCCTTGCCGCGTGAATGAAATGGTTTCCACCTATGGAGAATAGGTCTCCGTCACCGCTTATAACGGCTAATGTTAAGTTTGGATTTGCCAGTCTTATCCCAGTTGCTAAGGCTATGGCTCTCCCATGAGTTGTATGGAATGAATCACATCTTAAATATCCAGCTATTCGGCCTATACAACCTATGCCTGAAACTACAACAAGCTTGTCTATGTTTATTTTTAACTCGTCAAGAGCTCTTGTGAAACATCCTAAGATTATCCCGTTTCCACATCCTTCACACCAAATGTGTGGAAACCTTTCAGTTCTCAAGTATTTAGCCATTGGATGATGCATTTCAAATTCTTGTACAGCCTTCATTTTACAGCCCTCCTGATAACCTCAAAAATTTCATCTGGCTTATGAGGTTCTCCTCCAAGTTTAGGTATAAAATGAACAGGCGTCTCCTTAGCAGCTCTTTCAACCTCCCTAACCAATTGTCCATAATTCATTTCTGGAACAACAATGGCTTTAACCTGATTAGCTATTTCTGAAACAATTTTTTCTGGGAAAGGCCAAACTGTGACAAGCCTTAAAAGTCCAGCTTTTATTCCAGCTTCACGGGCTTTTTTAACTGCGCTTATAGATGCTCTTGAAGCTATCCCATAAGCTATCACTGCAACTTCAGCGTCTTCAAGCATTAACTCCTTGATTTTAATTATTTTTTCAGCGTTTTTCCTTATTTTCTCACAGAGACGTTGAACAAGTTTAAATTGAACTTCAGGGTCATCCGTTCTCGGATAACCATGCTCATCATGGGTTAAACCTGTAACGTGAACTCTGTAACCGTCTCCAAAATTCGCCATTGGAGGAACTAAATCGTCATCCGGTTTAAACGGAATATATTTTTCAGGTGGAACCTTAGGTTTTTTCCTCTTAACAACCTTAATTTCTTCTAGAGGTGGAATTATAACTCTCTCCCAAAGATGCCCTATAAAACCATCTGCTAAAAGAAATGTGGGAACCCTGTATGTTTCAGATAAATTGAAACATTCAATTGTTAAATCAAACATTTCTTGAACTGATGCTGGGGCGAGAGCTATAACATCGTAATCTCCATGGGAACCCCACTGAGCTTGCATAACGTCTTGTTGTCCAGGTTCTGTAGGCTGACCTGTGCTTGGAGAACCCCTCATAATGTTCACTACAACACATGGCGTTTCAGTCATGGCTGCTAATCCGATATTTTCCTGCATTAAACTGAATCCTGGTCCAGACGTGGCTGTCATCGCTTTTACTCCAGCCCAGCTTGCACCTATTATTGCAGCCATAGAAGCCAGTTCATCTTCCATTTGAACGTAGATTCCTCCAACCTCAATCATCCTTCTAGCCATTCTCTCAGCTATTTCCGTCGCCGGGGTTATTGGATAGCCAGCGAAAAATCTGCATCCAGCAGCTATGGCTCCCTCTGCACAAGCCATGTCTCCTTGCATGAGATGTTTTCCAGTTAACACTGTTCTTTGCTCCGTCATTTCTTTTCCTCCTCTTTTTCATTCGTGTTTACTTTTTCAAGATAAATTGCAAATTCTGGGCATATTCTCTCGCATAGTCCACAGCCTATACATGCATCTTCACTTTTAAGTTTGGGTGGATGAACACCTTTTACATTAAGTTTTTGAGATTCTTCAAGGGCGTTCACTGGGCAGAATTCTATACAGAATGTGCAGCCTTTACAGAAATCCTCTATAACATGCCATTTAACTTCTTGAATTTTTTTCCTTCTTACAACTGGTTTTGCCAAGGTGGTCAGACTCATATTTTCATCTCGGCTAGACGTCTTCATGGGTTAGAACGTTCTGGGATATAAAGGTTTACAAACGTAAAGGTTCAGAAAATATGGATAATCGAAGTTGTTTAAAGTTTGGTCTTCAACTTCTCTCTTTCTTCAGAGGTTAATTTTCCAAGTCTTGAAATCCTTGAATTAACTGTAGCGAATATTTTAACAGTTTTTTCATATTGAGGTATCGTTGTAGTTATAGACTGTAATCTTAAGGGTGAAACGCCTGCTTCTTGCAGTTTCTCCCTTAATTTTGACACGTGATTCAAAAGTTTCTCTCCAGCGAAGGGGCTGTCATCTCCTTCGATGAAGATAACACCGTCTGCACCGTAAGCGAAAGCTGTTAACAGATGTTTTATCCCTATGCGCATACAACTCGGCACTGTTAAAGGTCTAATGGTTGACACGTAGCTAAGCCTTCTTGTTCCAGCTAAATCTAAAGATGAGTAAGCTGTTCTTCTTTCAACGAAAGCCAATATTTTCGGCTCCTTTGTCTCACCCATGCAAATTCCTCTGATTTGCTCCATTAACTGCGTCTCCCTGAAATTGGTCTGGTCTATTGCATCTTTCGGGCATGCTGGAACACATGCACCACAGTTTATGCAAGCTACAGGTGTTATAGTAATGTTAGAATCCTTTATCGTTATAGCCTTAGTTGGACATATTTCCACACATGCACCACACAAATCACATTTTCCACGGTCTATCACTGGAACTTCAGGGGAAACTTCAAGTTCTCCCTTCCCAATGAACGTTGCAGCCCTCGAAGCTGCAGCCATACCTTCCTCAACAGATTCCCTAATATCCTTCGGGCCTAATGCACATCCTGAAACGAATATTCCTTCTCTGGCGCTGTCAACAGGATTCAGCTTGTAGTGTCTTTCAAGGAAGAAGCCATCTGGACCTGTGTGTAAACCAAATATTTTGGTGATTTCCTCCGTGTCGCTTCTAGGAGTTATACCCATACTTAAAACGACGATGTCAAATTTTTCTTCAATTGGCATTCCAGCAATTGTATCTTCAGCCTTAACGATTAACCCGTCATTTGTTGGAATAACTTTAGCGGCTAAACCTCTAACAAATTTCACACCTTGCTCCCTTGCCCTAGCATAAAACTCTTCATATCCCTTTCCGTCAGCCCTTATATCCTGATAGAAAATCCAAGGTTCAACGTTTGGAACAGCCTTCTTAAGCATGATTGCCTGTTTAATTGCAACCATGCAGCCTATTTTACAGCAATATTCTTTAGCTCTCTCCTGCAGTGACCTACTTCCAACACAAAGGATGAAAGCAACCTTCCTTGGAATTTTCCCATCCGACGGTTTTTTAAATCCAAGATGCATTATCCTTTCAAATTGAAGATTTGTGACAATGTCTGGATGCAACCCATATGAATATTCACCGAATTCTTTCGGGTCTACCTGTTCATAACCAGTTGCAATTATTATTGCGCCAACATTAAGTTTAACATCTTCTGGTTGCATGTCATAGTTTATTGCTTGGGGGTCGCAGGCCTCAATGCATTTTCCACATGCTATTGGAGCTAAACCTAAACAGTTATCCGTGTCTATAACGTATGCTCTTGGAGTGCCTTGAGGATACGGAATGTAAATGGCTTTCCTCCAAGTTAAACCTAAATTGAATTCGTCTGGAACTTCAACCGGACAAACTTTTGCACATTCATCACATCCTGTACACTTTTCCACATCAACATATCTTGGTTTAACCCTTATGGTAACGGTGTAATCTCCAGGTGTTCCCTCCAAAGATATGGGTTCAGCCATTGTCAATATTTTTATTCTTGGATGTTGAGCCACACTAACCATTCTTGGTGCGAGAATACAATATGAACAGTCAAGAGTTGGAAAGGTTTCACTTAACTGTGCCATATGCCCCCCTATGCATGGTTCCCTTTCAACAAGGTAAACCTGAAAACCTTTATCAGCCATTTCAAGGGCGGCTTGAATTCCACTTATTCCTCCACCTATAACGAGAACTTCCTTTTTAACCTTAGTTTTTATAGGATGTAAGGCTTCTAAACGTCTCACACGGTTAACTGCCCCTTTAATTAAGTCTATAGCCTTCCTTGTTGCCTCCTCAATGTTATTGTGAACCCAACTGCAATGTTCTCGAATGTTAACCATTTCAAGAAGGTAAGGGTTTAAACCAGCTTCTGAAACAGCTCTCCTAAAAGTTTCCAAATGCAAGTAAATTGAACACGAAGCTACAACAACACGGTTGATTCCATAATCTTTAACACCGTTTTTAATTAAATTTTGACCCTGAGTGCTGCAGAGGTATTCAACTGTTTCAACAACCTTAACATCTTTGAGTTTTGAAATTTCTTCCTTAACTCTCTCAACATCCACCGTGTCACTTATGTTTCCACCGCAATGACAGATGTAAACACCTATACGTATAGCAGACTCCAAAGTTTCCCACATCCATTATGCAAGACAGTGACAGAATGGTGTTTCAACCCGTATTATATAACCTTTTTATTGAAACATGAATTTTTTAACGATAAGTTTAAAATGTTTAACTGTTCAGTTTCTAAAGGCTTGGAAGGACACTTATGAGTCTCGCTGAAAAAGTTAAAAGTATAAGCGGTGAAGACGTTACATCATGTTATCAGTGTGGCATGTGCAGTGCCTCTTGTCCTGTGCGTTTTGCAATGGATATATCACCTACACAAGTTATCAGGCTTGTCCAAATTGGAAAAATTGAAAAAATTTTTGAATCCAACACTTTTTGGATTTGCAGCACATGTTTCACTTGTCAAGCCAGATGCCCCCGAAACATTAACATTACAAGGGTTATGGAAGCTTTAAGGCAGATTAAACTTCGAAGAGAACAAGATGTAATTTCAATTAATGAAATTCCAAAGGAAGAATTGAAAATTCTTCCACCAATAGCCTTAGTCAGCAACTTTCGAAAAACAACAGCTTAAAAGGTGAATTTAGATGCTTAAAATTCCCTATTATCCAGGCTGTGCAGTTCAGTCAACAGCTAGAAATTATGCTGTTTCAGGGATAGCTGTTGCAAAAAAATTGGGGATAGAACTTGTGGAATTACCTAAATGGAACTGCTGCGGAGTTTTTCCATATCTAGCCAAGGATGACTTAATGAGACATTTAGCACCCATAAGAAATTTGATTCACGTTCAAGAAATGAACGAACAGGGAATTGTGGAAAATGAGTATCGTGTAACCACCTTCTGTTCAATGTGTTATCACACTCTTAAAGAAGCAAACATGTTTCTAAAAGAAGATGAGGAAAGACTTAAAAAAATCAACATTTTCCTCGAAAGAGAAAAAGAGTACGCTGGCGGAATAAAAGAAGGATATAATGGTGGAGTTGAAGTTTTAGATTTCCTTGAAGTTTTAAGAGACATCGTTGGATACGATAAAATAGCTGAAAACGTGGAAAAACCGTTGACAGGATTAAAAGTTGCACCTTACTATGGCTGTTTAGTTCTCAGACCACGGGATATAGGGATAGATGACCCGGAAAGCCCAAGCGTCATGGAAAAAATTTTAGAGGCTTTAGGAGCTGAAGTTGTTGAAAACCCAAATAAGTCTCAATGTTGCGGCAGCTATCACACTGTAAACAGAAAAGACATTGTTGCAAAATTAACCTACGAGAACCTAATTTACCCGCAGAGAAACGGAGCAGAAATAGTCACAACATGTTGCCCCCTCTGCACATTCAACCTAGACTATAGACAAAAAGAGGCAAAGAAACTTCATCCAGACTTAAAGCCTATACCAATCATGTATTACACCCAACTTATGGCAATAGCCTTCGGTTTAGACAGAGAATATTACGGTTTAGACTTAGACTTGCATTATATCGA
>PIYF01000066.1:0-2955 GCA_003601875.1 Candidatus Bathyarchaeota archaeon
ATTCCCTTTCAACGCGTTTTGAAATTCCCTACATTATGAAAAGTTTTGACGAAAACGGGCCTATTTTAAAGTTTGAAGGAGTTAAAGGCTACAAAACCGACATTGTTGCTAATGTTTGCGGAACCAGAGAGAGGATATGCAAAGCTTTGGGCATAAATGCAGAGGAACTTTATGAAAAACTTTTGAATGCCTTACGTTCACCTTTAAAACCTCAAATAGTTGAAGAGAGTGTGGTGAAAGAGGTTAAAGAAGAACCCGACTTAAGAAATATTCCTGTTTTAACCCATTTTGAGAGAGATTCAGGTCCATACATAACTTCTGGAGTTGTTTACGCAAAAAGCTTTGACGGAAAAATTGAAAACGTTTCAGTTCATAGACTTCAAGTGTTAGATAAAAATCATCTTGCCATACGTTTAGTTCCAAGACATCTTTTCAGACTTTGGCGTATGGCAAAAGATGCTGGTAAAGATTTAGACATAACCATTTCTATAGGGGTTCATCCTGCAGTTATTTTAGCTGCATCCTCTCCTGCTCCTTTCGGTGTCAACGAGTTTTACATAGCGAATGCATTGTTAAATGGCAATCTTCGTTTAGTTGAATGTGAAAATGTTGATGGGTATGCCCCAGCTGAAGCGGAACTTGTGCTGGAGGGAAAATTATCTGTTAAGGACGAAGTTGTGGAAGGCCCTTTTGTTGATGTAACTGGAACGTATGATGTTGAAAGGAAACAGCCTGTTGTTAAAATTGTAGGTTTGCTGCATCGTAGAGATTATCTTTATCAAGCTTTGCTTCCGTCAGGATCTGAACATAAGCTTCTAATGGGTTTACCTAAGGAAGCGTTGATTTGGGAGGCTGTGTCAAGAGTTGTTCCAAAAGTTAAGGCTGTTAACTTATCAACTGGAGGTTGTGGATGGCTTCATGCGGTAATATCCATTGAAAAACAAGCTGAGGGAGATGGTAAAAACGCTTTGTTAGCAGCTTTCGCCGCTCATCCAAGCTTAAAACATGCAGTTGTCGTTGACTCAGACATTAACGTATACAAAATTTCAGATGTTGAATGGGCCATTGCAACAAGATTTCAAGGCAGTGAAGACTTAATGGTGATAGAAAATGTAAGAGGTTCAACTTTAGACTCCTCAGCCGATCAGGAAACTGGTTTGACAACTAAGGTGGGTGTTGATGCGACAAGACCCTTAACAAAACCTAAAGAAAAATTTGAAAGGGCAGAAATTCCAGTTAATGACCGCGTTGAAAAGCTAACTCGTAAACTACTTAAACTGTAAAATTTACGTACATCAATTTATATAGTCTTCTTAAAGATTAAATTTTGGTGATTTGGATGTCAGTTTCTGGGAAAGGGGAAAATCCTGTGTCTTTAAAGGTTGAGGATGTTATGGTTAAAGAAGTTATAACAATTGATGAAAACGCAACTGTGAAGGAGGCTGCTGAAGTTATGAACAAATTTGAGATAGGCTGTCTAATTGCTGTTAGGAAGGGAAAGGCGATGGGTATAATCACTGAGAGAGACCTCTTAAAGAGGGTTGTAGCTGAATCAAGGAACGCTAGTAAAACAAAGGTGAAAGATGTGATGAGCACCCCTCTGGTTGTTGTTGAACCAGAAATGGAGCTTGATGAAGCTGTGAAACTTATGTTTCAAATGAAAATTAAGAAACTTCCAGTTGTAGATGGAAAACGTCTTGTAGGGTTAATCACCCTCACAGACATTGCACGTTTCCAACCTCAAATGATGAAAATTCTTAAACAACTCGCCATAAAACAAGGGGTGCCTAAGAGTATGAAGAAAGTAGTGGATTACTACATTGTATAATGCAAAATAAATTTCTTCGCAAATAAGGTTCAAAAGAACGTTTAACATTAGAATTTACGGTTGCAATCAAACTATGAAGAAAACTTTAGTGTTGAAGGTAAGTCCACATAATCCTGAACCGGAAAAAATTCGTGTTGCAGCAGAAATAATCAAAAAGGGTGGATTAGTTGCTTTCCCAACAGAAACAGTTTACGGTCTCGGTGCAGACGCGTTAAATCCTAAGGCAGTTCTTAAACTTTTTAAGGCAAAGAACAGACCTCTTGACAACCCGCCTATCGTGCATGTTGGTTACATAAAAGATGTCTACAGTTTAGTAAGAGATGTTCCTAAAAAAGCTGAGAAACTTATGAAAAATTTCTGGCCTGGCCCCTTAACCTTAATTTTCAAACGTTCAGAAGTTGTTCCAGAGGTTACTACAGCTGGCTTAGACACTGTTGCGATTAGAATGCCAAACCATAAGGTTGCCCTCGCATTACTTAGGGAAAGCAAAAAGCCGATAGCAGCTCCAAGTGCTAATTTAGCTGGGAAACCAAGTCCCACAACAGCTGAACATGTTTTAGCTGATCTTGATGGGAGAATTGACGCTGTTTTAGATGGTGGACAGACGAATATAGGGGTTGAATCAACAGTTTTAGATTTAACCGTTGATCCGCCGCAAGTTCTTCGTCCTGGTGGAACTCCATATGAAGTTTTAAGAGAAGTTTTGATGGAAGTTGAGTTGCATCCCGTTGTTTTTGCAGATAAAAAAATTTCCATTGAGAAGGTGCGTTCGCCTGGTTTAAAGCATAGACATTATGCTCCAGAGGCTGAATTAATTGTTGTTGAAGGTGGATTAAACGCTGTTGTTGAGAAAATAAACGAGTTAGTAGAATTTTATAGGCGTAGAAAAATGAAAGTTGGTGTTCTTGCAACAAATCAAACCGTTGATTGTTATCGGGCTGATGTTGTTAAATCTCTTGGGGAAAGGGATGACTTGAAGGATGTTGCAAAGAATTTGTTTAAGCTTTTAAGGGAGTTTGATTTTGAAGGAGTTGATGTTATTATTGCTGAAGGAGTTTCCACAAGAGGGCTTGGTTTGGCTGTTATGAATAGGCTTAGAAAAGCTTCAGGTTACAATATTGTTAGGG
>PIYF01000066.1:2966-5942 GCA_003601875.1 Candidatus Bathyarchaeota archaeon
AGAAAAATTTATATAGAAGTGTTTTTGGGTTTTAATTTTGCTCACATTACTCTCACTCTCTACGTTTAAAATTGGGTAGGGGGTGATGTATGATGTCCGCTGCACCTTCTGGAACGGTTCCTGTTTTGATATTGAAAGAAGGAACCAGTCGAACAACAGGTAGAGAGGCTCAAAGGAATAATATTACAGCTGCTAAAGTGATAGCTGAAACTATAAAGACAACTCTTGGACCCCGTGGAATGGATAAAATGCTTGTGAATAGCTTCGGAGACGTAGCCATAACCAATGACGGAGCTACAATAATGAAAGAGCTTGATGTTGAACATCCAGCAGCTAAAATGCTTGTAGAAGTTGCGAAGGCTCAAGATAATGAGGTTGGAGATGGAACAACAACAGCTGTAGTCTTAGCTGGAGAATTGCTTGCCAAGGCTGAAAGTTTACTTGACCAGAATATTCATCCAACTTTAATTATTGATGGTTATAAGAGGGCAAGTGAAAAGGCTCAAGAAATACTTGATGAAATGGCTATTCCCATAAGCATCGACGATGAGAAAAGGCTTCTGGATGTGGCTGTGACTTCCATGGGAAGCAAAAACGTAACGGTAGCCAAGGAACACTTTGCAAAACTTGCAGTTGAAGCTGTGAAACAAGTTGCTGAAGAAAAAGACGGTAAAATAAAGGCGGACATTGATTTAATAAAAATCTTAAAGAAGCATGGAAAAGGCTTGGATGAAACAGAGCTTGTTAAGGGTATGGTTATTGACAAGGAAGTTGCCCATTCTCAAATGCCAAAAATTGTTGAAAATGCAAAGATAGCCCTGTTAAATGCAAAGTTGGAAATTGAGAAAACAGAGTTTGACGCTAAAATTAACATAGACACACCTGAACAGATGAAGCTTTTCTTGGATGAAGAGGAACACATGCTCCGTGAAATGGTTAATAAAATCGCTGAGACAGGAGCTAACGTTGTTTTCTGTCAAAAAGGCATAGACGATGTGGCTTTACACTTCCTAGCGAAAAAAGGAATTATGGCTGTGAAGAACGTGAGCAGCAGCGACATGGAGAAACTTGCAAGGGCAACTGGAGGAAAAATCATTGCAAGCGTTAAAGACTTAACAAGCGATACGTTGGGAGAAGCCAAACGTGTTGAGGAAGTAAAGATAGGTGAAGATAAACTTGTTTACGTAAGAGAATGCAAGAATCCGAAGGCTGTTACGATAGTGATAAGGGGTGGAACAGAACATGTGGTGGACGAAGCTGAACGTTCAATGCATGACGCCTTAAGCGTTGTTAGAAACGCCATAGAAGATGGAAAAATTGTTCCCGGCGGTGGAGCGCCAGAAGCAGAAGTTGCAAAACAGCTTAGAGAATACGCTGTGAAAGTTGGAGGTCGAGAACAATTAGCCATTGAAGCCTTTGCAGACGCTGTAGAATCCATACCATTAACATTAGCTGAAAACGCTGGACTAGACCCAATAGACATAATGGTTGAATTAAGAGCGAAACATGAAAACTCTGCAAGTCCAACCCACGGTGTAGACGTTTTCAGCGGTAAAGTTAGAGACATGCTTGAGTTAAACGTTGTTGAACCGTTAAGGGTTAAACAGCAAGTCATAAAGTCTGCAACAGAAGCTGCAAACATGATATTGAAGATAGATGACTTGATTGCAGCGAAGGGTATGGAAAAGGAAAAGGAGAAAGAGAAAAAGCCTGAAGAGGAAAAACCAGAGTTTGAATAAACTTTTCAAATCCCCATTTTATTTTTCTCGGTGAACAGTTGCCTTAAATATATTTTCCCTTTTCCTAAGGTTCCTCCATAATTTGCTGCCGTTATCCTTAAAACACCTGGCACTTGAGTTGCCTTTTCAATTCCAGCCTTCATAGCCTTCTTAACATCTTCCATTCTTAATCCGTTCACTATAACTTCATAAACACATTTCACTTTTTTAGGAAGTTTTGTTTCGGTTTTCTCCCTTAAACATGCACAATAAACATCGTTAGTTGTTGCTATCACATCTTTATACCGTTTTCCACCAACTTTTGTTCCAGAAGCAGCAAATTTCCCAGCGACATATGGAACATTATTTATGGCTTCTAAAGCTTTTTCAGCTGCTTTTAAAGCTGAATCATCGGAATCTGCAAGGATGAGAAACATTCCTCCAGCTACACCCTTTGTGACGCCGAAGCGGCTTTCAACATAGAACCAGCCGTCCATTCTTGGAATTTTAAAAACATCCCTACCGTAAACATTTGTTTCCTCTTCGAAACCGTCTCCGAAAGTCTGCACAACCGTGCCTTTCACTTCTATAAATTTCTGAGCTAACTCTTTTGGCATAGCGTCAAAAACATTTGTTTTAGGGTATGGAATTACTCCTTTCCTTATCCTTACAATAAGCCAGTAAGCCAACTGTTCAAACTTTCTATCTAAAATCAAAATTATGAAACCCGGTTTCCCATCAGGTGTCTCGTTTGGTTGAACTTCGCTTTCGATGGATGATTCAGAGGGAGGTATTGTAGCTGATCTGCCTAAACCTTTAGCTTCTAAGGCTGATTCAAAAGCCCATTTTCGATTGACAGAGGTTATTAGAATTCTAGCTGTATACGCCTTAAACGTTTCGCAAAAAGTGTCTTCCACCGGAACTCCGTTAACTTTGAATTCAGCCATTAATTTTCACCAATCATTTTAATGGTTTAACAGTTCAAAATTTAACTCTTCGCATTCAAAGGAAAAAGAATTTTATGATGAAAGTGATAAAAGCTAAAATCGCGAAGAGTGTTAAACTTGACGGGTTTAAAGAAAATTAAAAGTTTAATAGAGAAGGAAAATGTGAAACAGGTAATTCTTCAATTTACAGATATAAATGGAACTCTACATTCTCTTTGGATACCATCAGAAAGATTTCAAGGAGTTGCTGAGAAGGGTATTCACACGGATGGTTCATCAGTAGCTATGGTGGACATAAGTGAAAGTGATTT
>PIYF01000008.1 GCA_003601875.1 Candidatus Bathyarchaeota archaeon
TTTTTCTTCCAGCGTGCATAGAGAAATCTAACGCTTCCTTCGCTATTTTTATTCCGATATCTTCTAAAGCCTTCGCCAATTCTTTTGCAGCAGCCTCGCTTACCCTTTCAGCACCAGCTTTTTTGCATAGTCTATGCATTGGAGCTATTGCCAACTCTAAATCTGCCATAAAGACTCCTCCGTAGCCTCTTTTTTTATTTAAAGCAATATTTAACCTTTATCGTTATAGTTTTCTTAAAAACCCAAAATTTCCAATCAAAATTTGCTTTATGATTTTAAAACAACATGAACATTCCAATTTATGGGTAAACTATAAAAATAAAGGAGAAAACTTTTGTGGCGATGGTGAAAAAATGAGGTTCATTGACGCCCACATTCACCTTTCAGACGAAGAATACGATGACATTATAAACGAAATAATAAGTGAAGCGAAAAACAATAATGTCGTCGCTTTAGTTTCAAACTCTATGGATTTAAAAACAAGCGTAAAAAGCCTAAAACTTGCTGAAAAATACCCAAAACTTGTCTATGCAGCCCTAGGCATTCACCCATGGAACACAGCTAACGTCACAGAAGAAGACCTCGCAAAAACTATAGAAATAATCTCAAAGGAGAAAGAAAATAAAAATGAAGCCCTAGTGGCGATAGGAGAAATAGGATTAGATTATAAATACACTAAAGTGTGGGAAAAACAGCTGAAAATTTTTGAGGAAATGCTGCATCTAGCTGAAAAACTCAATCTTCCAGTTATAATACACTCAAGAGGAACAACAACCCAAATAGTTGAAATGCTTCCATCCTTTAACCTAAACAAAGTATTATTACACTGGTTCAGCCATCCAATAAGCGCTCTAAAAAAGGCCATCGAACACAATTACTACATTACAGAGGGGCCTCCAACAGCCTACTCAAACGGAATAAGAGAAGTTGTGAGAAGAACACCATTAACAAACCTTCTAACAGAAACTGATGGACCAGTGCGTTACTTTAAAAAACCTTTCAACGGAAAGAGAACAACACCAGCCTTCATCCCAACGGTTGTAGAGGCAATAGCGGAAATAAAAAGTTTAAAAGTTGAGGAGGTAGCTGATCAAATAATTAAAAACTTTGAAGAATTCTTCAATGTCAAATTAAATTGAAAACGTAAGTTAAACGTTTTAGCTGGGAAAAATTAAATTAGTATGCTTGTTTATGAATTTCAAAACACCTTTAACGTTGGAGGAGAAACAACAATGTTCATCTGGAGGAAACCTAAACTTGGGGAAAGTTCGAACAGAATACATTAAACGTGTAGCCAGAGAACTTCTCAAACGTTTTCCAGACAAATTTTCAGAAGATTTTGAGAGTAATAAAAAAATAGTTGCGTCCTTAACCAGAGGGGCAACCCCAAAAATAAGAAACCAAATAGCTGGGTACATAACTCATATGCTTGCAAGGATGAGTTTATCTCCATCTTCAAACAGTGAACAAACAACTAAAAACGAATAAATTTTAAAGGTAAATTCCAACTTGAACAATGGAAGCTGAAAACATGATGGATGAACACCGAAGGGAATGGGCACTACGTTTCATTAGAGAAGCGAAAGCCGAACTTGAAGCTGCAAGAAAAATACCATACATGGCGCCGAGATTTCTGGCTGAAGCTGTTAGAAAAGCCCAGTCAGCAGTCTATTATAGTCTAGGGGAACCAGCCTATATGGAAAACCTAGTTAAAGAGTTAAGGGGGCAAAGGAAAATGGTAACCGACCCGATTTTACGTTGTATAATAAGTATTGATGAAGACGTGCAAATTTTAATGCAACAGGAATTTTTTGAAGGGAAAGATGCAATGAAGAGAGCTGGCAACCTCGTTAAATTAGCCTCTGAAATAGTTGAAACCCTAACGGGAGAAAAACCTAGAAATTAAGAAAGAAGGCTAAAGTTTCTTAACAGCTTCCTCAATGCGTGTTAAAGCTTTTTTAATGTTTTCAGTTGATGTTGCAAAGGACAACCGTAAATAGCCTTCTCCATACTTTCCGAAGGATGTTCCAGGTAAAACTGCGACACCCGCCTCGTTAAGCAGGTAATCAGCAAATTCATCGCTAGTCATCCCTGTTTCACTTATATTTGGAAAAGCATAGAAGGCTCCACGAGGCTTCTTACAGCGTATCTTCTCAATGTCATTTAAACCTGAAATTATGACTTCCCTTCTCCGTTTAAACTCCTCAACCATCTCCCTAACTGAATGTTGAGGTCCCCTTAGGGCTTCTACACCAGCCATTTGAACGAAGGCGCATGTGCAAGAATTAGAGTTTATCATCAACTTTGTAACTTTTTCAGCTATGTCTTTCCTCATGACACCGTATCCGAGTCTCCAGCCAGTCATAGCGTAGGTTTTTGAAAAACCATCTAACAATATTGTTTTATCTTTCATCCCTGGAAGGGATGCTATACTTTCATGTTCTCCCTCATAGATTATTCTGCTGTAAATTTCATCTGAAAAAACAAGAACATCATCTCGGTTAGCTATACAATCTGCAATAAGCTTCAAGTCTTCACGAGTTAAGATTCCGCCGGTTGGATTCTGTGGAGAATTTATTATTATCATCTTAGTTTTCTTCGTTATCTTCTCCTTCACATATTCATGGTCTATCCTGAAGTCGTTTTCCTCTTTAAGAGGAATTGGCACAGGCTTCGCTTCAACAAAGTTTATCAAAGACTCAAATATTGGATAACCAGGATTCTGGTATAATACTTCTTCACCTGGATTTACACATGCAAGGATAGCGAAAAACATTATTGGTTTAGCCCCAGGAGTTACAACAACCTCTTCAGGGTCAACATCTATCTTCCTCGTTTTTGATATGTATTCAGCTATGGCTTCACGGAGTTCAGGGATACCTGCAGCTTGAACATAATGGGTGTAACCATCATAAAGAGCCTTTACAGCTGCATCCTTAATATTTTTAGCTGTGTCAAAGTCTGGTTCACCTATCTCCAAATGCACTATGTCTCTTCCCTTTTTCTCAAGGGCTTTTGCTTTAGCTAACACTTCAAAAGCCGTTTCAGTTCCAAGATTCTTCATTCTATCTGCAAATATTGACATGACACCACCTCACTTAAGTGAGAAAATAAAAATAAAACGGGGGAAGTATTTAACAGTTTACACTTTAAACGTTCATTTTGAATTTAAAACAGCTTAGATAATGGGCGAACTTTCATAACGTCTGGATTAACAAGGTTTGGCGGTTTTCTCCCTTCAAAGAACGCAACAAGGTTTTCTGCAACCATTTCAGCCATTCTTGAACGAGTCTCATAACTTGCACTTGATATATGAGGAGCAACAACAACATTGTCCAAAGTAAGCAACGGATTATCCACAGGTGTTGGTTCCTGTTCAAAAACGTCGAGTCCAGCTCCTGCAATCCAGCCTTCCTTCAAAGCCTTGTACAAAGCTTTTTCGTCAACAACTGGGCCTCGAGAATTATTTATTAGATAAGCTGTCTTCTTCATCAGTTTAAGTCTCTCCTCATTTATCAAGTGATATGTGCTTTTTAAGAGTGGGACGTGAACGCTGACAAAATCTGCTTCCCGCAAAAGAGTTTCAAGTTCAACCTTTTTTGCACCCATCTTTTCAAGTTCAGGTCTTGGAACAACATCGTAAAACAGAATTCGCATGTTAAAACCTTTAGCTCTTTTTGCAACAGCTGAACCTATCCTACCAGCACCCACGATTCCTATTGTTGCACCGTAGACATCTCTACCTAGAAACATGCTTGGATGCCATCCAACCTTCCATTTTCCGCTTCGAACATACTTATCTGCCTCCACAACACGTCTTGCAACAGCCATAAGCAAAGCCCAAGCGAAATCAGCAGTTGTTTCGGTTAAAACTCCAGGCGTATTAGTAACGTAAATACCCCTTTTAGTGGCTTCCTCAACATCTATATTGTCATAACCAACAGCCAATTGAGAAACAATTTTCAGTTTAGGTGCACTATCAAAAACTTCACCGTCTATCTTATCAGACAAAAGTGAAACGAGAGCATCAACATCCGTAACCTTCTCTATTATCACCTGTTTCGGTGGAGGACCATACTCAGGCCAAACCTCAGCATCAAAACGCTCCTTAATTATTTTCAAGCCTCTCTCAGGAATTTCACGTGTGACATAAACTTTCGGTTTTGCCATTTTTCCACCTTCTATAATTGCGAAATTCTTTATTGCATCCAACCTATTATCATTTACACATAACTTACTCCAAGGTTCATAATTATGATAAGCATAAAGAATAAAGAACAACTCTTAAGAAATGGTGAAACAGAACTTGAGAGAAAAGCTAGGGAAATAGCCTTAAAAAGCCTTGAAACAGCATTGAACAGTGTTGATCCAGAAAAAATTGTGAAAGCAAGAGTTTCTGTTACAAATTCAATTTTAAAAGTGGATGGATACTCCTTTAACCTGGAAAATTTCCAGCATGTCTATGTTATTGGCGGTGGAAAGGCAAGCGGGGTTATGGCTAAAGCCTTGGAACAAGTGTTAGGCAACCGTATAACAGAAGGCTTCGTGAATATTCCAAAGGGAACAAAATGTGAAACTGACATTATTGAGCTTCATGAGGCAAGTCATCCAATTCCAGATGAAACAGGAGTTAAAGGTGCACGCCACATTTTAGAAATAGCTGAAAAAGCCGGAGAGAAAGACTTGGTGATTTGCCTTATATCTGGTGGAGGTTCAAGTTTGATGCCTCTGCCTAGAGATGACATAACAATAGAAGATAAACGGAAAATTACGGATGCACTGCTAAAATGTGGTGCTACAATAAACGAAATAAACACTGTTAGAAAACACATTTCAAATTTTAAGGGCGGATGGCTTGCTAAAAAAGCTTATCCAGCAACAGTTTTAAACCTTATACTTTCAGATGTAATAGGTGACCCATTAGATTTCATAGCTTCCGGTCCAACGGTTCCAGATTCAACAACATTCAATGAAGCAATCAAAACGTTAAAAAAATATAACCTTTGGAAAAATGCTCCAGAATCCATAAAGAAAGTTTTATCAAATGGGGTGAAAGGGCTAATCCCAGAGACACCTAAGGCTGATGATAAAGTCTTTAAAAAAGTTTTCACGGTTATTGTTGGAAATAATAGGTCAGCTTGCTTGGCAGCTGTTAAATCTCTCAAAGCTGATGGTTTGAATACATTGTTATTAACATCAAGCTTGGAAGGTGAAGCTAGACATGTTGGAACAGTGCTTGCATCGCTGGCTAAAGAAGTAATTGCCTCTGGAAATCCTGTTCCAAAACCCGCGGGAATCGTTGCTGGCGGGGAAACAACAGTTACGGTTACGGGGAAAGGGTTGGGTGGAAGAAATCAAGAAATAAGTTTAGCTGCAGCCTTAAAAATTCAAAACTTAAACGGTGTAGTTTTAGCTTCTTTAAGCACCGACGGAATTGACGGGCCAACAGATGCCGCTGGAGCCATAATAGACGGTAAAACAATTCAAAAGGCTTTAGAGAAAGGATTAAACCCGGAAACTTTCTTAGCTGAAAACAACTCCTACAATTTCTTCTTAAAACTCGATGATTTAATCTTTACAGGTCCAACTGGAACAAATGTTAATGATGTCTCCGTCATCATAGTTTTGTGAAGGAGAAAAATGAAGTTAGCAATAAAATTCTTAGGGGTTCTCCGTGAAGTCTCTGGAAAAAGAAGGGTTAAACTTGAGTTTAACAGCGAAGAAACAGTTTCACTTAAAAAAGTTATAGATAAACTGATCGAAGAAATGCCTAAATTAAGAAAGGTTTTGATTGATCCGGAACTTGGAAGCCCGAAACCGAACGCTCTTATCCTCGTGAATGAGAAAGAAATAAGTGTTCTTAAAGGTTTAGAAACCAGAATTAAAGATGGAGATGAAATAGTTATAATTTCAATTTTGCATGCTGGGTGAAAAATGAGGTTATATGGGATAAAAACGGGAATCATTAAAATGAATGATAACCTTACGGATGTTATTCTTGAAGCGTTAAACAAACAGGGTTTACAGGTGGAAGACAATGATATATTAGCCTTAGCATCTAAAATAATAACGTATGCTGATGGATGTTTGAAAAAACTTAAAGATGTAAAGCCCTCCGGGAAGGCTGTAGAATTCGCTGAAAAATTTTCCATTTCACCAGAATTTGCTGAGCTAATATTATGTGAAGCGGAAGAAATTTACGGTGGGGTTGAAAAAGCTGTTTTAACGTTGAAAAATCATGTTTTAACAGCCAACGCTGGAATAGATAAAAAGAATGCTCCAATGGGCGAAGCTGCCTTGTGGCCACGGAATCCTGAAAAATGGGCTGAACTTATTAGGAAAAGGGTTAAGGAAAGAACAGGAAGAAATGTTGGCATTCTCATAGTTGATAGTAGGGTGACCCCCTTAAGAATTGGGACAACTGGTTTAGCTTTAGCTGTCGCAGGTTTTAAACCGGTAAAAGATTTTAGGGGAGAAAAGGACATTTTTGGGAAAAAACTTTTAATCACATATCATGCAGTTGCAGATGACTTGGCTTCTGCCGCCCACTTATTAATGGGGGAGGCAGCTGAAAAAACTCCGGTGGTTCTGATAAAAGGTGCGCCTGTGGATTTTGATGATAAAGTTTACAGTTCAGCTGATATGGCTATGCCTTTCAACAATTGCTTGTTTATGGGTTCTTTAAATGTTAAGAATTTTAATAATGTATGAGATTTGAAGATTTTAGAACCTTGTAGAGGGGCACTCCAATTACTGTGGCGCTTGCCGTTATTATTATCCTTTCAACAGGGTAAACCCATGTTAAACCAATCCATGTTGGAAGCCAACTGTTTGGGTTTAATACGAAGATAAATAAAGTTTCATAGGTTAGTGAACCAGCAATTTGGCCTGCTAATGATGAAATTAGGAAAATTGTGAAGAAGGCGAGTGAAAGCTTAATGTAGTTGCTGTTATCTTGACTGTTTTTCCGTATAATATTAAGTGCTTTTGATTGTAGGGGTGACATTAAAATTAGGAATCCTATTATTTGAAACCACATGAATTGTGGGTAAATCCATATTGGACCTGTGAACGGATATAATCCGAAGAGGGAGAGAAGTAGAAGATAGGTTAGGATGCAAAGGGCTTTTTTATTTTTTAAAAGCATGCCAGCCATGAAAGCTGATGTTATTCCAGCTGCAAAACTCGGTGGGGAAAATGGTGAAGCAAAGAACAACCCTAGGGTTCCACCGAATGTTGTTGATAAAACGGCTAAGTATGGTCCTAATACTATTCCAATTATTGGCGCTATTATTGAAGCGAAGGTTATGGCTGCACCTGATAATCCAACTATGGGGAAGGCTGGTATAAAACATAGAATTGTGTATAGGGCGGAGAAGCAAATTATTAGGGCTAAATCTTTCGCTGTTAGCTTTCTTTTCTCCATAATGCTCAACCATTGCGGTTTAACCTTATAGTTTTTGTCTTTAGCCTTACAGTTTTAGCAAAAAACACATGAAGATGAATAACAAAATTGAATTTATGGTTAATTCAATAATAACGTTGACAACGGATTTTGGGTTAAGAGACCCTTATGTTGCGGAGATGAAGGCAGTAATATTAGGCATTAATCCACGTGTAACAATAATTGACATAACCCATGAGGTGGAAAAGTTTAACATAAGAATGGGTGGTTACGTTCTGGCTTCTGCAGCACCATACTTTCCAAAAGGAACAGTTCATGTAGTTGTTGTTGACCCAGGTGTAGGTTCGAAAAGAAAGGCTATCATAGTTGAGGGTGAAAGAAGCTTTTTTGTCGGACCGGATAATGGTGTTTTAATTTTGGCTGCTGAAAGGGAAGGGATAAAAAATATTTACTGTATAGAAAACCGAAGGTTTATGCTTCCCGAAGTTTCGGAAACGTTTCATGGAAGGGACATATTTGCTCCTGTTGCAGCTTACCTAACTAAGGGAGTGCAGCCAATAGAGTTCGGCTCAAAAATTTGCAAAGTTGTGAAGCCAAGGTTTGCGAAAGTTATTAAACGTGGAAACAGTTTGGTTGGTGAAGTTATTCACATTGATGATTTCGGCAATATAGTAACAAACTTTAGTGGAAAAGATGTTAAACAGTTTAGGAGCGGAGAGTTTTTACAATTTAAGGTTAAGGGTTCAACTTTAAAATTAAAATTTTGTAAGGCTTATGCAGATGTGAAGAAAAATGAACCACTAGCAATCATAGGAAGCCATGATTTTCTCGAAATTTCAGTGAATCAAGGGAACGCTGCACAACATTTTGGAATAGAAATCGGAGAGAAAATAACGCTTACAAGCAGCATTTATAAAAAGCCAAGCTGAAATTTCAAGTGACATTAAATTGTCTAAACAAGAACTCTTAGATAAGATAGCTAAAGAAATTATGGTTTGCCGAAAGTGCAGACTTTGGAAAACTCGTAAAAATGCTGTTCCAGGTGAAGGAAATCCAGATGCGAAAATAATGTTTATTGGAGAGGCTCCAGGCTACTGGGAAGACGTTAAGGGAAAACCTTTCGTTGGAGCAGCTGGAAAATTCCTTGACACATTAATTTCAATTTTAGGTTTTTCAAGAAAAGAGGTTTTCATAGCAAACGTTTTGAAATGTAGACCTCCAGGAAACCGTGAACCTTCACCAGATGAAATAAAAGTTTGCACACCGTTCCTTGATAGGCAGATAAAGGTTATTCAACCATCATTCATAGTCACTCTTGGAAATTATTCAACAAGCTACATATTTTCAAAGGCTGGGCTATCATTCAATGGAATAACACGGGCTCATGGAAAATTTTATGAAACAACAATCCTAGATTTACACGTAACAGTTTTTCCTACGTTCCATCCAGCAGCTGGACTTTACAGTGGAAGGTATAAGAAACTTTTGGAGGAAGATTTTCAACTTTTAAAAATAGAAATTATGAAACATGGATAGTTAAAAGCTGAATCTATCCTGACGTATAACTTTTCCGAAATCGATGAACGGGCCGCCAACAATTTTAAGTTTCATCGTAACCTGTTTCTCTTTTATTTCTATCACATTATAAGAGTTTTCAAAGAATCCACGCAACCTTATGGTTGAAACAGCTCCTGAGAATAGGAAACGTATGTTGTTAAGCCTCCACATCCAAGGTCTATGCCTATGACCACTTAAAACAAAATCTATGTTAACCCTTGACATCATTTTTAAAACGTCTCCAGCATCTTCAACTATTGCAACTTCAAGCCCCGTGTCTGGAACAGGAATCAAATGATGATGCATCACTAAAATGTTAATTTTATCTTTGGAAACATTTTCCCTTATGAATTTAATCTGGTCTCTTCCAACTCTTCCCTCATTTCTGTCCGGTCTAGCAGTGTTCACATAAATAACCTTGCATTCATCAGTTTCTAAAACCCCAGAGGGAGAACCGAAAAAATCACTGAAAAGCAGATAACCAGTGTAAAGTGAATCATGATTCCCCATTGTAATTATCTTTTTTGAACATTCAATTTGATCTACAAACCTTTTAGCTTCTTCAAATTCTGTTTTAAAACCATGATCAGTTAAGTCTCCTGCCACAACAACTAAGTCAGGATTTAAATCATTAACCTCATTTATCGCTGTTGTCAGTTTATCCTTTAGGAAATGCGGTGTATCTGAACAGTGAAGATCTGACATTTGAACGATTATCATTTTTTCACCTCTCTTTTAGAATTTAGCCACCATCCATATATTTGGTGCTAATTAAATGTTACGCATTAAACTTTAAACTTTTCAAACTTTCAACAACTTCTTCAGCGTTTTCAAACGTTTTGGATGGAAGTTTATTTAACAAAATTCGTAATGGAACCTGTTTCCCTTCCTCAATTTCTACAAGTCTCCAACCCAACCTTTTCAAAAGCATACTTTTCGAAGCTGGATAACGTGTCCTACCAACAACAATTTTCACAGAATCCAAACCAGTTGCACCAGTTAACTTTGGAAAAACACCCTTGGATAGGTATTCTGAAAACCTTAATCCATCATCAAACATTGCTAAATTATTGAAAAGAACATAAACGGTTTTTCCCTCCTCCTCATAAGGCTTAATAAGTTCTCTTAACCGTCTTAATTCATCATCGCTGTACTGGTAATAATACATTCTTTCACCTAAACCGTGAAGTCTAAAATAGGTAACTTCATTCGTGTAGGCTGGCAAAACTTTAAATGGGTCTGTAACATGGGTAACATTCAGCCTTTCGAGAATCGCTTTAAGTTTTTCACGAACATCCTTTTTCTCCCATAATGGTCCACGAGTTTCCCAAGCTAAAACTAGGTCTTCACAATTCACAGCTTTGAAAAATTTTTCCGCATCGTCTAACCTATCAGGTCTAAAGGAGCCAGGTGTTTGTATGAGTAGAACCTCCGCTTTTAACATTTTACATATCTCCTTCATTTTTTCAAAAGCCTGTAAACTAACATCTTCAACACGTAACTTAACCCTATGACTTATATCCTGATGAGCCTTCACCGTGAATTCAAAATTTTCAGGAGCCTTCTCCCGCCACCCCTCAACCGTGCGAATTTTTGGATACTGATAAAAAGTACTATTTAACTCTACGAGACTGAAATTTTCAAAATATTTTTTCATGGATGTTGGAAAACCACAACATCCAACTTTAATCATTTAAACACCTTTAAGCTTTCATTAACAATAAACTCTATTAACGCTTACTATTTTACGTCATGAAAACTAGAAATATTCCAAACATAATTACCACTGAACCTAAAAACACTTTAAATGTAACTTTTTCATGCAATACAAATATTCCAGCTAAAGTTGAAAATAATGGTGAAGCTGAAGATATTGGAACAGCTCTGGATTGAGGTATGCTAGAGAAGCTGAACGTTAAAAGAAACCAGCCTAAAGTTATAGCTATAAAGCCTCCGAAGACAATTGAGCTTAAACTTTTCCGTTTCATTCTCAGAAAATCCATTTTCCTATCCGTTATCGGAATGGAAATTAACAAGATGATGGTTGCAGCTGAAACTCTTAAAGTGTTCACCGCAAACGCTACATCAAATCCTGCGTTTTCCGGAACCGTCACAGCTATGTCGATCATTAAGATGCTAATAGACCATAGAATAGCTGTTGTTAACGCTAAAATCACCCCCTTTACTAGGCTTCCCTTTTCTCCATCAACTTTCACATTTTCTTCTCTTCCACTGAGCAGCCAAACTCCAAAAAATATTGCAACAGCCCCTATAACAATGTAGAATGTAACTTTTTCACCTTGTATAATAGCGGCTAGAAATATGTTAAACAATGGATAGATGCATGTTAATGGAACAGCCCTTGCAACTCCCATGAGTTTCAAACTAAACATGTATAATGTGTCGCCTAAAAAGAAACCAATTATCCCGCTTAAACACGCTAAAACAACAGTATATGTGGATAATTTGGCGAAAAGGTTGATTTTTCCGAGAAGCATTAAAAAGCTTATTTGTAGAACACTTACAGCTAGGCATCTTATAATGTTAGCTGAAATAGGCTTAGTACTCAATAATCCCTTCTTATAAAGAACAGCTGACCCAGCCCAACATACGGCTGCACCTAAAGCTGCAAGTTCACCAATCATTTTCACGTCCTGAAAATGTAAACATTATATGCTAATATTTAGCTTATTCCAAACGATGTTAAAATGGAGATAAAAGTTCATTGGAACCCTGAAGTAATTAATGTTTTCCCTCAATTATCCATCTGCATCGGCATCATAAAAGACGTCAAAGTGGAAAGGGAAAATGAAAAAATAATCGAACTTAAGAAGAGGGCTTACGAAAAAGTTAGGGGCAAATATTATATCGAGACTTTGAAAGATAATCCAACCGTTAGAGCATACAGAGACCTCTATTGGAGACTCGATATAGATCCGACAAAGATTAGACCTTCAGGT
>PIYF01000009.1 GCA_003601875.1 Candidatus Bathyarchaeota archaeon
ATGTTTTCTTTCTTTTGATATTCCTGATATGTTTTTAAGCATGTTTAGGGCGTTATCGCTTAGCCTTATATCTTTTAATGATTGTCTTATTTCACCGTTTTCTATTAGGAATATGCCGTCTCGAGGTATTGTTGAGAAGTCTCCTTTCGCATAGTTTTGAAAACGTGTATACCAAGTGTTTGTTAAGTATAAGCCTCTCTTCACTTCTTTGAACATTTCATCTTTGTTCATGTCTCCTGCTTCCATTTCAACGTTCCAAGCGTTTGGAACCACCAGTCCAGCGTTTCCAGTGGTTTCCGTTTTGAAAATTTTTGCCGTTGAAGTGTTGTGAAGATATGTTTTGAGTATTCCATGGTCTATAAACACGTTTTCTCTTGTTGGTGCTCCCTCATCATCAAAAATCCTGTGAGCAATTGAATAAGGAGCCGGGTTATCCTTCAGTGTCACAATTTCAGAAGCAACTTTTTTTCCAAGTTTATTAACGAAAACTGAAAGTTGAACCATAACGTAAAAGGCTGAAACCATAAAGGACCACATACCTAACATTGCACCCGTAAATAGTGGAGCAAGCACCACATCGTATACTCCTTCATCGCCAACCTTAGGATTTCTTGCAAGCCTTGCAATTTCCCCAGCTTCTAATCCTGCTCTTTCAGGATTAAAATTCTTCAATGTTGAACTACATTCAACACTATGACCTGAAGCTTCCCTCTGTGAAAAAACCCTTATAGAAAATTCAACAGCTGACCTTGTATCCACACCAGTAGGCCCTTCAGATGAAACTAAATAAACATCTTCAAGTTTTGTTAAAAGTATACCACCACTTTCAATATTTGTTCCAGCCTCCTTTTCAGCAGCTTCTATAGCTTGAAAAATATATTCTGATGGATCATCAATTTCTATAACTTTTCTATCAGCTGAACTTGAGGGATATTTAAATTTCCCCTTTGCAAACCCTCCGAATAGAGGATTCTCCTTCGAAACCTTCGCTATGTTCATAAGCTGTCTCAACTGTTCATCAACGTTCTGAAAATTTCTTATTTTTGTAGCTACAACCCTTTTCTTCCAAGCTAAGGTAACATCAGTTACATAATCATTCCAAGCAACAGTGATATCAATCTGATTGTTACTAAACCTCGTTTGTCTATATCTGCCGAAAGTAGTCTTTGCAATAACTTCATCAGCACCTAAAGTCTTCGCTTTCTTAACAATTTCCTCAGTTTTATCAAAAACTTCGCTCATTTTATGTACACCCCCCTAAGCCTAATTGAGGGGCCACCCGTATAAACAGGAATCCCCTGCATAGGATCTCCTTTTCCGCAGGTGGCTGCATCAAATTTTAGATTTTTAGAAACAGCGTCAACAGCGCTCCAAAACTTTAACGTTGTCGTTTCGATGACTGGTCTTGCCACGGGATCTTTAAGTTCACCATTTTCTATGAGGTATGCTTCTCTGCCAACATAACGTTGATTGAAACGCTTGTCATCTATGTTCCATTCAGTGAAAGAAACCATATAGACTCCTTTTTTCACATCTTCTATTAACTCTTCTTCACTCATGTCTCCTGGAAGAACAAATGTGTTTGCCATTCGAACTATTGCCTCCCTATCATAATTTGTGGCTCTTGAAGCAGCATTGCTTCTTGTACCTAACTTTGCCGCTGTTTCCCTATTATGTAAAAACTCGTTAATCACTCCATTCTTGTAGAGGTATCTCCTTCTCGCTTTTATTCCCTCATCATCATATTTATAATATCCATAGCTATGCTCTATAGTTGGATCATCAACGATTGTAACTACGTCGCTTCCAACCCTTGTCCCAATCCAGAACGGGCCGCCTTTATAAATGAAGGATCTACCTGCTTGACTCATCTCCCTTCCCAGAATTCTGTCAGCTTCCATTGGATGACCGCAAGATTCGTGTGCAGCGATGCCGGTTACTTCAGGACCGCATATTAAATCCATTACACCAGGTTTTACAGCTTTAGCTTTTGTTATAACGTTTCTCAAAATTTTAGCATCACGAATCAATTTTTCATTCATTCTCCATTCTTTAAGAGCCTCCCATCCCCCGGTATACCCGAACTGTTCATATGCTTGTTCATTTTTTCCCTGTTCACTAACCGTGATAAATCCGTATGTACCGATTCTTGGAACAAATGATGATATTTTAGATCCTTCACTGTTGACGAAGTATTTTTCAGTTAAATTTATTGTACAGGAAAGCATTCTCGCCGGAACTTTAACTTCACATGAGGCTAACTCTTTGTCTAATTCTAGAAAATGTTTAATTTTCGTTTCAGAATCTATATCCTCTAATTTTTCTTTTTGTTCAACACTCCACTTTGTTTCCACAGACTGTTCTTCAGCAAATTTTATCTTATCTTTACGTTTAGCCGTCTTAGCAAACCGGTATGCAAGGTCAACTACTGTTTTAGCTTCATCCTTTGTCCATTTATTGGTTGAGGCGAATCCTATGCCACCGTCCGCTAATATTCGAACACAAAAGCCACTGTCAAAAGCTGAAAGATAAGCGTCTAAAACACCATTCTTTATCATTAATTGTTCAATTTTCCCACTTTGCGCCCTAATCTCTGCGTATTCCACATCCTTGCCTCGTGCGTATTCTAAAGCGTAATCAACAATGTCTTTCTCCAATTTCATACCTCCTTTACTTGCTATACCTAATAGTTATTAAAGATAAAACTTTAACCTAGAAAAGAATCTCTAAAGTTTGGAATGGTGAACATGAAAATGGTTAAACCAGGGGTATATTTTTGGCAGGGAAATGAAGCGTGTGCTGAAGGAGCAATAACTGCTGGTTGCCGTTTTTTTGCAGGATATCCAATAACACCTGCAAGCGAAATTGCTGAACACATGGCTAAACGTCTTCCACAAATTGGCGGAATAGCAATTCAAATGGAGGACGAAATGGCTTCAATAGGCGCCGTTATCGGTGCAAGCTGGGCTGGAGCAAAAGCAATGACAGCTACGTCTGGACCGGGATTCAGTTTAATGCAGGAAAGCATAGGCTACGCATTTATGACTGAAACTCCCTGCGTCGTTGTTGATGTTCAACGATTGGGGCCAAGCACGGGACAAGCAACGAAATGTGGACAAGGCGATGTGATGCAATCCCGTTGGGGAACTCATGGAGATCACGCAGCAATAGTTTTAGCGCCTAATTCCGTTCAAGAAATGTTTGATTTAACAATTAAAGCTTTCAATCTAGCTGAAAAATATCGCACCCCTGTTATAATTTTAGCTGATGCAACCATAGCACATATGAGGGAGAAAATAACAGTTCCCTCGCTTGAGGAAATAGAAATAATTAACCGAAAGAAACCGGAAGCTGATGAAAAAGCTTTCTTCGGCTTCGAAGAAGTTCCGCCCATGCCAGCTGTTGGAGAAGGCTTCAACGTGCCCGTTACAGGGTCAACCCATAATGAATATGGCATAAGATTCACAGCTGACCCGATGGTTCATAGAAAACTTGTTGAGAGACTAAACAGTAAAATAGAAAATCATGTGGAGGAAATAGCTGAGGTGGAGACTTACAATTTTGACGATTGCAAAATAGGTATAGTTTCCTTTGGATGTACGTCTCGAGCTGTTCCAGAAGCTGTTGAAGAGGCAGAGAAAAGAGGAGTAAAAGCTGGATATATAAGACTGAAAACAATATGGCCTTTTCCAGAGAAAAAAGTTGAGATAATGGCTGAAAAAGCTGAGACAATAATAGTTCCTGAAATTAATTTGAAACAGTTATTTTATGAGGTTGAAAGAGCGTCAAAAGGGTTAGCTAAAGTTGTCCCTTTAAATAAAATTGGAGGAGGTGAACTTATCACACCTGAAGAATTGTTAAACAAAATTTTGGAGGCTGCAAATTAAAATGGTTGAAGAAATTTTTTCCATAAGAAAGTATTTGAGAAATTTAAAGCTTCCATTTTGTCCCGGATGCGGTATTTTCACAGTTATGAACTCTTTTCTCAGAGCAGTTCACAATTTAGGGTTTGAGAACTTGAAAAGTTTTGTTTTCTGCAGTGGCATAGGTTGTTCATCATGGATTTCTTCACCATATTTCATAGCAGATTCAATTCATACAATTCATGGAAGAAGCATTCCGGTTGCAACAGGTGTTAAGCTTGTTCGTCCAGACTTAAACGTTGTTGTTTTCGGTGGAGATGGAGATATAGTTGGGATCGGTTTAAGTCATTTCATTCACGCTGCCAGAAGAAACTTGGACATTTTAGTTATAATGATAAACAACATGGTTTACGGCATGACTGGAGGACAAGTTGCACCAACCACACCATTTGGTGTTAAAACGACAACGACGCCTTACGGAGCGTTTGAACATCCAATAGATGCTCCAAAGCTTGCAGTCACAGCGGGTGCATGCTACTCGGCGAGGTGGACAACGGCTCATCCAAAAGAACTGAGAGAATCTATCGAAAAAACGTTAAGGATGAAAGGGTTTAGGTTTATAGAAGTTGTAAGTCAATGTCCAACAACTATAGGAAGGAGAATGGGATTTAAAAACGCTGGAGAAATGGTAAAATGGTTTAAAGAAAAAGCTGTTCCAGTTGAACAAGTGGAAAAAATGGCGGAAAAGGAACTAGAAGGGAAAATAATAGTAGGCGAATTTGTTGAAAGGGAAAAACCAACACTTACAGAAAACATTCAAAGTAGAATGGGGAGGCTTAGAATTGAGGGTTGAAATAAGAATAAGTGGGTTAGGCGGTCAAGGAGTCGTCTTAGCTGGGTATATCCTCGGTAAAGCAGCAGTATATGACGGAAAAAACGTTGTACAAACACAAAGTTATGGAGCTGAAGCTAGGGGAAGCGCAGCAAAAAGCGAGCTAATAATTTCAGATGAAAAAATAGGTTTCCCTATGGTGAGAAAGTGCGATATATTAGTAGCTATGAGCAGAGAGGCTGTTAAGAAAAATCTAAAAGATTTGAAAAAAAATGGAATATTACTAATTGACAGTTCATACGTGAAAAGTGAAGTGAAAGCAGAAGCAAAAATCTTCAAAATTCAAGCAACTCACATTGCTGAGAAACTTTACGGACAAAAGATATATGCAAATATGGTGATGTTAGGTGCTTTAACAAAAATAACGAATATTGTTAATGAAAATTCCATGGAACAAGCCATAAAAAATGTGGTTCCCAAGGAAACAATAATAAAAAATATACAAGCCTACAAAAAAGGAATAGAGATTATTTAGTTATCTTATAGTTTTAAGCTTCTGCATCTCTAATAACTGCAGAAATTTTGCACCTTTCTCCGTTATTATGTAAGTTTCTTTTGCAGTAACCACCAAAAAGCCGTAGTTCATGAGATAGTTAAGATACTTCTTTGTTTGAATATAATTTAACTTAGCTGCTTGCATTATCTGAGTTTTTCTTCTCCCCCTTTTAGAATTCTTTACGGTTTTTAATATGTCAGCCATTATCATAGTTCGGTCTCTATATTTGAACATGTTTAGAAAAAAGTAAGACGGAGAAAGATTTACAAGCATACACTTTCCCATTTTTATATGATGATTTTAAGAATATTTGTTTTTCTCTGTGTAAAACGCTCTCTACATACAGAGTTCTCTTAACGTTATTTTTAAATGCTATCGAATCTACTTAAATTGAGGAAATTGAACCGAAAATTCACTTATGCTAACGCTGGTGTTGATAGAAAGATTAGAGCCGAATCTAAGAAAGCATTAAAGATTCTAAAGGAAACATATAAGTTTAGTCATTACGGTAAAGTGATAAGTCTTCCTTACGGTAATGTTATTTCTTTTGGAAGAAAACGTTACTTGGATCTTGTTATTGAGGGAATAGGCACAAAGGTTCTCATTGCTCAACTTGCCGATAAATATGATACAATAGGAATTGATGGGGTAGCTATGGCTGTAAATGATGTTATTCGCTCAGGAGCCAGACCCCTAGCAATCGCAGACAACATTCACATGCAAGTGTCAAATCCTACGTTGATTAGGGAGTTTATGAAGGGAATAGTGAAGGGTGCAGTGGAAGCTGGTTGTGTTGTTCAAAGTGGGGAAATAGGTGATGTTGCAGATTTAATTAAGGGTTTAATTGAAGGAAAAGGTTTTGACATGGTTTTTGCTTCTATAGGTGAGGTTTTAAAAGAAAAATTGATTACAGGAAAGAATGTTAAACCAAGTGATGTTATTGTTGGCATGAGAAGTTCAGGGATTCACAGCAATGGAATATCTTTAGCTAGAAAAATCTTGTTCAAACAATGGGGTGGAAAGTATGAGCCTTATGATGCTCCAGAAGGAATAGATGGAGAATTGATTTACGAAGTTTTAGAACCAACCAAAATATATGTTAAACCATTGCTTAATGTTGCTGAAAAAGTTAAAGTTAAGGCTGCAGTTCATATAACTGGAGACGCCTACCTAAAATTTGAAAAATTAACGAAGTTCTCACCAAAAATAGGTTTTAAATTCAATAATTTTAAGCCGCAGCCAATATTTGATTTAATACAAAAAACAGCAAGAGAACTTGGTGGCGTAATAACGGACGAGGAGATGTTTAAAACGTTTAATATGGGCTGGGGTTTTGCAATCATAATTGATAAAAGCGATGTTGATGAAGCAATAGGCATTATAGAAAAAAGCGGGGTTCATGCAGAACCTATAGGCTCCATCGTAGAGAGTGAAGGCATAAGGATATTGCATAACGGAAAAAAAATAATTTTAAAATAGACTTCAACTTGTTAACAATGAAAGCTTTTAAATTTCTAAATTTTAAAGTTAGCTTATGAAGTATCATTTAAGAATAGAAGTTTGTTTAAAACCTGGACATAGCGACCCGGAAGGAGAAACAACAGCACATTTGTTAAAGGAACTCGGATATAAAGTTGAAAAAGTAAACGTAAGCAAAGTTTACACCGTAGTTTTAAACGCTGAATCCCGTGAAGAAGCTAAGGTTAAGGCTGAAGAAATGTGTAAAAGACTTTTAGCAAATCCAACCAAAGACCATTATGTTATAACGGTTGACGAGAAATGACTGGAAAATTATATGTCCGCCGAAAAACCTCATACTCAATTTTTGAGGTCAACATACTTGAAGCTGATGACAAATCGCTTCTCAAGATAAGCAAAGAGCTTGGAATAGGCTTAAACCTTAAAGAAATGAAACGTGTTCAAGAATATTTTAGGAGGAAAGGGCGAAACCCAACAGATGTGGAACTTCAAACAATTGGTCAAACATGGTCTGAACATTGCTTTCATAAGACTTTCAAAGGTGAAATCAAGTTTAATGGAAAATTAATAGATAGTCTTTTTAAAACTTACATAAGGAAAGCAACGGAAAAGATTAATCCTAAATGGTGTTTTTCAGTTTTCGAAGACAACGCCGGAATAGTTCACTTTGAAGACAATTATGGAATAGCCATAAAAGTTGAAACACATAATCATCCATCAGCAATAGAACCCTTTGGCGGTGCAGCTACGGGAGTAGGCGGAGTTATTCGTGACATCCTAGGTGTGTGGGCTGACCCAATAGCATGCATGGATGTTCTAGGGTTCGGTCCTCTAGACTATGATTATGAAAAGCTGCCGCCAGGGATTAAACATCCCAGATACATATTTTCAGGTGTTGTAGCTGGAATTGGAAGTTATGGAAATAACATGGGAATCCCAACAGTGAATGGAGCCATATATTTTGATGAAACATATGTTGGAAACGTTGTTGTTTACTGCGGATGCGTTGGACTTCTTCCCCTCGACAAGTTTAGAAGAAATGTAAAACCTGATGACATAATAGTCTTGGCTGGGGGTAAAACTGGGAGAGACGGGATACACGGTGTAACTTTCGCTTCAGCTGAACTAACAGAGAAATCTGAAGAAGTTTCAAGACCAGCAGTTCAGATAGCAAATCCAATTGAGGAGGAGAAACTTAAGAGGGCTATAATAAAAATTAGAGATCTAAAACTTGCTTCAGCTATAACTGATTTGGGAGGAGGAGGATTATCCTCAGCGGTTGGTGAAACAGCTAAAAGGTTTGACTGCGGCGCCATCGTTGAGCTTGAAAAGGTTCCCCTAAAATATCCAGGTTTAGCTCCATGGGAAATATACGTTTCAGAATCTCAAGAACGGATGCTTCTAGCCGTACCCCCTAAAAACCTTAAACAAGTCCTAGAAATCTTTGAGGAGGAAAACAGTGAAGCAACACCCATCGGAAAATACACCAATGACAAAATTTTGAAAATTTATTATAAAGGTGAAAAAGTTGCAGAGCTAGATATTCCATTCCTATTTGAACCGCCAAAAGTTGAAAGAACCGCCCACTATAAACCAATGAAATTTAATGAACCAAATTTTCCACAACCAGACAACTTAAACGAAGTTCTCCTAAAAATTTTAGCTTCACCCAACGTTGCAAGTAAGGAAAGCATCATAAGAACCTATGATCATGAAGTTAAGGGAAACACTGTGCTTAAACCATTACAGGGAGAAAAAGCAGGTCCAAACGATGCAGCTATAATAAAACCTTTAGATTCTTCTTGGAAGGGAATCGTTCTCTCTTGTGGAATGAATCCGAATTACGGAAAAATAGACACTTACTGGATGGCTGCATCAGCTATAGATGAAGCCCTAAGGAATAATATTGCTGTTGGTGGTAGAAGAATAACCTTACTTGACAATTTCACTTGGGGAAATCCTGAAAAACCTGAAAGGCTTGGCAGCCTAGTGAGAGCTTGTGAAGCATGCTATGAGTTTGCAACAGCTTTTAAAGCACCTTTCATATCTGGAAAGGATAGCTTGTACAATGAATCGCCTTTAGGGCCAGTTACCCCAACCCTTCTAATAACAGCTTTAGGAATAATTCCTGATGTTCGTTTAGCCGTTTCCATGGATGTTAAGGCTCCAGGCGATATAATCTACATGGTTGGAGAAACTTTCAAAGAGTTAGGTGGTTCCGAGTATTATAGGCTTAAGGGGTTAATTGGAAAATCTGTTCCTAAAGTGAGAGTGGACCAAGCAGTTAAAACTTTTAGAACATTAACTAAAGTGATAGATTTAGGGTTAATTAATGCTTGCCACGATTTGTCTGAAGGTGGGTTAGGAGTTGCAATTGCAGAGATGGCTTTCACAGGTGGTTACGGTGTAGAACTAAACCTTAAAGAAGTTCCAAGGAAAAACTTGAATCGTGACGATTTCATCCTTTTCTCCGAATCAAACAGCCGCTTCCTAGTTGAAGTTTCTGAAAAGGCTAGGGAAGAATTTGAAAAGTTGATGGAAGGAAACGTTTACGCCGAGATAGGGAAAGTTACAAGGGAAAATAGACTTTTCATTCAAGGGTTAAACGATAAGCCGGTTATTGACATTTCATTGAATGACTTGTTAAAAAGCTGGAAGCAAACGTTAAGCAGAGGTGTCTAAATGAAAAGGAAGGAGATAAACGTCTGTGTTCTCCGCGTTGGCGGAACAAACTGTGATGCAGAAACGAAAAGGTCTCTTCAAGAGTTAGGTGTAAACGCTGAGGTAGTTCATGTAAACAAAATTGTTAAACAAAAGAACTTGTTGAATTATGACGCTTTAATTTTTCCTGGAGGATTCTCTTATGGAGATTATGTGCGGGCTGGAGCCATATGGGCTAAATGGATAATTGCAAAGCTTGGTGAAGAGTTAAAAACGTTTGTTAGGGAGGAACGTCCAATTCTCGGAATCTGTAATGGTTTTCAGGTGCTTGTTGAAGCTGGTTTACTTCCAGGTTTTGAAGGAATAAGCATTTATCCGGAGGCAGCCTTAGCTACAAACTTTCCAATAGGTTACAATTGCCGTTGGATACATATCAAAAACGAAAACAATGGAAAATGCATTTTCACAAGAAAAATTTCGAGGGGAAAAGTTTTACGAATGCCCATCGCCCATTCTGAAGGAAGATTCATATTTGCAAAGGATAAGGAGGAAGAGTATTTGAAGAAACTTTACGAGAATGACCAACTTGTCTTTAGATATTGCGACGCAAACGGAGAATATGCTGAGGGAAAATATCCAATAAACCCCAACGGTTCATTTCACGATATAGCAGGCATATGCAATTCCAGTGGAACAGTTTTCGGTTTGATGCCGCATCCTGAAAGAGCATTTTACTGGTGGCAACAACCCGATTGGACTAGACGGAAAAGGATGCATCAATACGGTGATGGAAAACTGATTTTTGAAAGTTTAATAGACTATTTAACTAAGAAGTTTTAAATCGTCAAGATGTGGAAGCCCGGCTCGTGCACCCATCCGCATTATAGATTTGGAAGCAACAAAGTTTCCTATTAAACCACATTCGTAAAGGTTTTTTCCATTTATTAAACCGTAAAGGAAGCCTGCGCAGAAAGCATCTCCAGCGCCTGTTGTATCCACAACTTTCACTTTGAAAGCTTTAACTAAATGTTTCCCTTTTCCATCTGTCACGTAACAACCTTCACTGCCAAGTTTAACAGCTACTATCTTGACACCCATGTCTAGGAGAAAACTTGCATTTTCTCTATAATCCCCTTTTCCAGTTAATATTTCAAGCTCCCGTGCATTAGGCATCAAAACAAAAGTTCTGTTAAGGATTGGTTCTAATGCTTTTAATCCTTTTCTTGCATATAGTTCTCCCATGTCGAGGCTTACCTTAACATTTTCTGGAAGCGATTCCACAAGTTTTTTCTGTGCTTTAAATGGTTCGTCTCCGACGAAGGAGGTTAAATGTAAAATTTTTGTGTTAAAAGCATATTTTTTATTTATTTCTTCAAATCCTAAAGTGTCGTTAACGCCTGGGTCGACGTATAACGCTCTGTTACCTTCATCATCCACAAATCCCATAACTGTTCCGCTTCTTCCCTCATCAGTCACTATTATTCCTTCTGTGTCAACACCTTCTCTT
>PIYF01000010.1 GCA_003601875.1 Candidatus Bathyarchaeota archaeon
TTCTATCATCCGTCAGAATTTTTTTGAACCTCTCTTTTGCAATTTGCATTATTTCTTCAACTTCTTTCCTTGAACGAAAAAAGTTTTCCGTTGAAAAAGCGTAAATAGTTACAGATTTCACTCCAAGTTTTAAACACCAATCTAAAAGCTGCTCAACCTTCTCTGCTCCTTTCTCATGTCCAAACCATGGGTTTAAAGCTTTTTTAGAAGCCCATCTTCTGTTTCCGTCGAGAATGACAGCTATGTGTTCTGGTTTTTTACCGTTTTTCACCTGATGCCAAAGCCATTTCTCATAGATTTTGTAGATCCCGATGAATGATAGAAACTTTTTAAGCATCTATTTGAACCTCGCATCCCTTAATGCATGGATACATGGACAGTTGCGTTTCTGAGGTAATCTCCTAATGGTTTCAAATAAGATTTGCTTTATTTTCGGCATAACTTCCTTTGAAATCTTTGAAACTTCAAGAGCTGTCAACCTATCCTGGGCTCCAGCCGCCATATTTGAAACATAACATAAAGAAGCGTAGCAAATTTCAAGTTCCCTTGCAAGAACAGCCTCTGGAACTCCAGTCATTCCAACGATATCACATCCTAAACGTCTAAACATTTCAATTTCTGCTGGAGTTTCGTAACGCGGTCCCTCTGTGCATATAAGAACAGCTTTTTCCCTTACATCAAAGCTAAGGCTCTCAGCTGTATCTATCAAAACTTTTCTAGTTTCAGGGCAATATGGCTGCGAAAAATCCACATGAGTCACTGGTTTTTCATCGTAAAAAGTTGTAAAACGAAGTTTCGTAAAATCTACAAAGTCATGGGGGACAACTAGGTCTCCTGGTTTAAAGTTAAGGTTTATCGCACCAACAGCATTTGTGGCTAAAATTCTTTCTACACCGAGCTTATGAAGAGCATAAATGTTTGCCCTATAATTTATCTTATGTGGAGGAGTAGAATGTTCAGGTCCATGTCTTGGAAGAAAGGCAACTCTTTTTCCATTTATTTTTCCAATGAAGATTGGTGGAGGCACTCCATAAGGAGTTCCTAAACGCAATTTTTCAAAATTTTTGAAAAGCTGTTTCTCAAATCCGGTTCCCCCTATTATCGCTATTTTAACCTTTTTCAAACTCCTCCCCCTCAATTTTCTTGAAGAATTTTTTATATGATCTCTGAACAACAATTACAACTAATGTGGCTGCTATTCCAAGGAGAACTCCAACTATTATTGCAAACATAAGTTTTTCGTAGCCCATCTCAGGGTTTATAAGTACATCAGCCGTTCCGTCTAAAATCTGTCTGAACCATCCTGCCATTACAATTAGGGCTCCGTTCCTAAGAAGTTTTGTATTTCTTTCAAAATACCAGTATATTACCCTACCCAGTAACGTTAGGCAAACACCTATAATTATTAAGTCCATACAACCTTTAATGAAATAGCCTGAAATTTGTCCAAATTGTCCAATCCAACCGGCAATATCCTGTGGTGTTGTAACGTTTACTGTTACATTCACCCATCCAAGGTAGAGCCCAACAATCATGGAGAGTGTTCCAGCAATCAGCGAGAACCGTGATATTAAAACTTGGAGGGGAGGAGGAGAGTATTCTTTTATCCACTTGTAAAAGTTTTGAGCCTTTTTATCTACACCAAAGCCTTTTATAAGCATGAAGACGCTTAAAACAAAGACAAAGGCTATCCAATAATAATAGAGCAAGTTAAAGATCGATAATATTCCTAAAAGTAGGATAAGTAATCCTGGAAGACCTAAAGCTATTCGTGCGTAACGTGGATTTTCAATTATCAGTTTAAGATATCTAGTGAATATTGCTGCTGTTTCCTCAATTGATTCGCTGTGTCTCATCACTATTCTTCTTACAGATGAAACTGGGACTCTTGACTCTATTAGAGGTAAAACAGCCTCATCAGAATAGCCATCACTTATAAGAATAACTTCATCGGCTTTAAAAGACTTCAAAAGTTCATCAAATTCAGAGGCTATTTTTCTATCTGCACTAACACCGCCAAGTTCAGAGCCAGCTATTGTTGCTATTTCGAAAACTTCATCTGGTTTATTTCTGCTTTGTAGGCGGTCATGAATGCGGACGGCTTCAAACATAGCGTTTGCATCAGCTTCTTCAGGGTCTGCTAAGGCTAAAGCTACTGCTGCGTTAAGATTTGCTTCTCTTCCAAGTAGAGGGGTCTCAATTTTTGCTTTTACCCCTAAATCGTCATCTCTGTCTACACATAAAATTAGAATTTTCTTCTGTTCTTCCTTCTTTTCTTTTGAACTCATTTAATCTTCTTTTCCCCAATAATATTATAAAATAATTACTTTAATCTTCCTTTCCTTCGTCCTCTGAAAGAATTTTAAACTCTTCCCAAGTTACCTTTTTTCCATGTTTAAGTTTTTCTTCAGCCTTTTTCCTAATCTCCTCTCTTAAAATTTCCTCTTTCCTCTTTCTCTCTTCCTCCTCTTTCATCAAAACTTCCTTTCTTAGAAGGCTGATCTGTTCCAAAACCTCAGCTATTTCCTTCTTTACAGCACTCAATTTTTCTTTAAAATCTAAAAAGTTTTGCTGTGCCTCATCTGCCTTCCCTCTTATTTTTTCAATTTCTTTTATTTTCTCAATCATTAATTTATGAATTTTCCAGCTTTCCTCAGCTTTTTTCTCCAATTCTTCATGGTAATGGTCTCCCATAGTTTTAAGGGCTTTAATTTCGGTTTGTACTTCAAGAATTTTCTGCTTTAACTGTTGGATTTTGTTGTAAATTTTCAGCTGAGACTCTAAAAGTTTAACTTGTTCAACTAATTCTTTCTCTTCCTTTAAGCTAAGCGGATTCGTCTGAATTGTCCATTCGAGTTTTTCGAGTTTTTCACGTAAAATATGTGGTTTTTCCCTTGGTTTTTTCACTATTAATGTTTTCAGTTCGTTCTTTAACTTTTTCGTTTAATTTATCCCTTTTTTGTTTAAATTTGCGGATTTCAAAGTGTAGATTTCTGATTTGCTCGTTTAATTTTCTTCTTTTTTCCATCCATTTTCTTAACTCTTCTTTTAACTTTCCTCTTTTTTCTTTTAAATCTGAAACCTTCCGTTTTAGTTTCTCTATTTTCTTAATTTTCTCTTTTTCCAATGATTCTCTCTTCCTTTCTTTTCCATTTTAGAATCTTCTGAATTAATTTTTCTCCATCTTCTGATGTAAAAAGTGGGAGTTCCCAATTTTCCCTAATTGTCCACCTGACAACAAGTTGATTTCCAAAATGTTTTGTGAACGGTTCTTTATAAAGGAGAATTCCTCTTCTCTGCCATTGGGGTGTTTGAGTTAAGTTTAATCCATGCTTAAACATTTCTTCATGTAATTCTTTAGTTTTCATTCCTTTGAGTTTTTCAGCAATTTCTGACGGTTTTAATCCAATTTTACGGAAAATCCAATATGCATAGGCATTGTTGTGGTTTCTCCAAGTGTTCAGCTGTCTCCAGCATAAATATTCAAGTATCATTTCATCCGTCTGTGTTATAACTATCCGTGAATCAAAAGCCGCTATACATTCTTTCTTAAACGTTTTCGCTAAGCTTAAGGTGAAAGCGCTTGAGATGAAACCAGCTGAAATAGAATCTATTTTTTCAACTCTTCCACCGAAAAATTTTGTGTTTAAAAAGAGAATGTTAAGTTCATCACTTGATATATAAACTAAAGTTGGATTAAATCCTTCTGTGAAAAGTTTTTTGCTGGCGGAAATCAGACATTCAGTAAACCTTTTGTCAAATGGTTTTTCAGCTTTTAGTTTTTCAGAAAGTCTTTGAAATCTCCATCCATCAAGTCTTAAAAAGAAGGGTGCATCAGGTGGAACATGGATTTTTAAGAAGATTTCACGTTCACGCCACTTCTTAAAATCTTGAGAGTTAACTTTCATTTTAAATCGCTTTTAAACCTTTTATTGATATCTTTTTTCTGGTTCCCTAATAAACAATATTTGGATTATTAAGCAGATAGATGCCAGGCTGAACGACATGAGAAACGGCATCGATGGAGAAAAATGTTCATAAAGGAATCCTCCAAGTAAACCTCCAAGAGCCATGAATATATATATGACAAACTGGCTGCATCCAACCTCTTTTCCTCGAAGTTCTCTGGGCACTAAATCTGCTTCCATAGCTGAATATGCAGGCGTAAAAAGTGCATTGCTAATTCCCCAAAGGAGGAAGCTTAGGTATAGCAATTGTATGTTTCCATTAATGAATAATAGTGGAAAGGGAAGATATAGAAGCCATGAAATTAAAAGACATTTTGTTCTCCCATACTTGTCTACAAGTTTTCCTGCGGGAAGTGCTGTAAGTACCATTACTGCAGTAAACCATGTTAACAGAATAGCCCATTGAAATCCTCCAACTTTTAGGATGTCTGTTGCGTAAAGCACCATGTAAGGATTTATCAGGATGTATGCAAAACTTCCAATTGTGTTTGTTATGAAGAGGAAGAACATTGAGCGGGGAAGAAACTTCCACACAACAAGGCTTTCCTTTACTGCGTGAGGATAACTTTTTAATAAATCTTTAAATTTTCTTTCTCTAGATTCAGCTTTTTTCAAAGTTTCCTTGAGTCTCAACCTTAAGACGGCTGCTGCAAGGAAAAAGGCAGTTACTATAAGGAAGCCTATTCGCGTTCCTTCAAGAAATCCATAATGTAAAAAGAGTATTCCTGCGATGGGAGGTGAGGCTAAAGATGCAATATTTGAAATAAGCATTATCGTTGAAAATCCTATTCCTCTCTTTTTTGTAGGTATGGAATCTGCAGTTATTGCTGAAAGGGCTGGTTGATAAATTAGACATAAATTCTGGATGAGTGTTGCAAATATTACGAATTGCCATGAAGGTGCAAAAGCGAAAATTAAATTTGAAAGGGCGACACCGAAGGTCATTGAGACAATAAGCCATCTTCTACCATAAATGTCAGCTAAATAACCTCCCAAAAATTGAACAGAAGCCATGGCGATAAAGGATACAAAATTTATCACACCGACTATTGCGGGAGTTCCGCCTAACCCTTCAATGTAAAGCGAAAAATAGGTATAAGGAACGGTGCTAACTAGATCCATGAGTACCCAACTCACTATCAACACGAGGAGATTTCCTCGAAGAAAGCTGAACTCATGTCCTATCTTGGAAATTAAATTCATAACCCCGCCTCAAGTTAAAGAATAATAAATGGTAACTGTTTAGTAGATAACTCTTAAACGCGGATTGGAGGCAGATCCATTTTAGAATGCACCTTTTCCACTATGATTTATTAAGGAACTTATAAATTTTTGGAAAATCAGTGGGTGCGAAGACTGTTCTTATTCGAGAATTATTCTTGCATCCACTGTTTTTGCTCCTTTTTCATAAACCATTATGGGGTTGAAATCTAACTCTTTTATTTCTTGATGTTCCATAACAAGTTTTGAAGTGTTTAATATAATTTTTATTATAGCATCTATGTCCGCTGGAGGCATGTTCCTATAACCTTTCAGAAGCGGGTAAGCTTTAACCTCCGTGATCATTTCCCTTGCATCATCCTCTGTTATAGGTGCAATTCTAAAGGTTACATCTTTTAGAACTTCAACAAATATTCCACCCAATCCAAACATTAAGGCTGGACCAAACTGGGGATCTTTAATGGAACCTACTATAACCTCTGTTGACGGTGGAGCCATCTCTTGAACAAGAATTCCAGTTATCTTTGCTTTCGGCTTATATTTTTTAACGTTTTCAATTATCTGTCTATACGCTTTTCTTACAGCCTCTTCGCTTTTTAAATCTATAATAACGCCGCCAACATCTGATTTATGTATAACGTCAGGTGAAACAATTTTAAGAACAACGGGAAAACCTATTTCTCTAGAGAATTTTACAACTTCATCCTCATTTTTTGCCACTTTGAAATCTGTAACTGGAATATTATACATTTTACATATTGTTTTTGCTTCGGGTTCAAGAAGGAATTTTCTTCCTTCTGTTTTAGCGTTGTTAAAGATTTCTGATACGCTGTTCATATCTCTCATCCTTGTGAAATACAATATGGATACGTTATGTCTTTTAAAACTTTTAAGATCTTATGGCCAGCTTAAATGTTCAATTTTCCATTTGTAGATACCGCCGTCTTTTAGCATCCAAGCATCGCATCCCACTGGTCCTTCAACTCATGTTTTTTATTTTCACTCCGATAATACCATAGCCAATACCAATTATTCGTGGAATTTTCTCCGTTAATGCAGTTTACTAGTATGTGTCCAGGCTTAATTGTTGGGTAATAAGTGTAGGTGATGTTGGCGATTTTGCATGTTAATTGGAATAATGTGGAGCCGGCTGGAACTTCTGTTTTGTTATGCCATTCTAGGGTTCCATTTTTATATTCTATGCAGATGTTCACTGTTAACGTTACGGTTTCGCTTAATATCTCATTTAACTCTCTTAATGCAAGTAAGTTAAACAATTCATAATATTCATTTAGTAATTCTCCAAATTTTTCCCTTGTAATATTTCCTTCTTCGCTAAGTTTTAAATAATTGTCCCATAACGTTTGATATGTTTCATTTAAGTCCTTTTGTTTTGTTAAAATGCTGTAATTTCCTCTTAAATTAACTATTAGCTTGCCTAGTTCTTTTGTTAATGATGTGAAGTTTATGTTTAGGGGAAAGGAATAGTTTCCATATAGTTTTGAATACTCGCTTAGCAATGTATTGTATTTGACTATTGATTCATTGTAGTCTGCTGCAATTTTAGTTTGAGATTGTTGGCTTTCAATGTTTTGTTCTTTATATGTCATGTTTTGAAAGTAGAAGTATACTGCAATGTTGGAAGCAAGTACAGCCCAAATAAGTATAGCTATGGATGCAAATATGAGGGTTCTTTTTTCAACCAAAATCCTTCACCTTTAATCATATTATCTAATATTTTAACCAATGGAGCTGTTAGAACTCCAAAAACTATAATATTCGATAATGTGTGAATTATTGCGAGAGGGGTTCCGCTGGCTAGTGCTGTGAAAAAGGCTAATGTTGGATTCATTCCGGAGAGTATAAAACTTACTCCCCATCCACAGTTTGTGATTAAATCGAAAATTATGGCGATTAAACCTCCTAATATGGCTGTTTCAAGACAAAACCTCTTTTGATAAATATTCTTCGATAAATAATTCCTATAGATTCCTCCTAAAATTCCCGCTATAGCCATCCCAATCATTTGGAAGGGAGCGTTTAAACCTGCAAAGCCATAAGGCGAAAAAAAGCAGTTAACAAACATTATGAAGCATCCGAAGAGTGCACCGTTTAGAATTCCGTAAATTATTCCAACAATGAATGTGAAGAAAGATGTGAACTCTGCATTCGGCGGTCTAGGCGTCAACTGTATTGCTAGACATAGAGAAGTTAAAACCGTTAATAGGGCGAGTTTGCGTATTTTTGAATGATGGTTCATATTATGTGGATAGATGATCCATCCATATAAAATTTGCCTCCTTCCACCTTAAGAAACTGCTAGAAAAGCAAAAATCTTTGAATCTTCAACAAGGTTGTCTATTTTTGAATATTCGTTTGGTTGATGTGCAGTTTCGTCTACGGTGCTCCATACAACTGCTGGAATGCCTATTTTTCTGAAGAAGGCAGCACAGGTTCCTCCACCTATCCCTCCAATTCTAGGCTTTATCCCTCTAACTTTTTCAATTGCCTCTCTTAGCAAAGTAACTATTTTTGAGTTTGGATCAGTTGGTTTTGGTGCCACGCTTTTGCTTAAAACTTCAATTTTAATTTTTGCCCCGGTTTTTCTTTCAAAATTTTCAGCTAGTTCTCTAACTTCATTTAATATTTCATCCAAGTTATAGTTTGGAAGTATTCTACAGTCAAAATAGGTTACGTCTTCTCCTGGAATTATGTTTACTGCATCGACATTTTTATCTTTCTTTGTTGGTTCAAAAGTGCTTTCAGGCGGGTCGAAATATTCATCTTTTAGGGGATATTTTTCATGTAAAAGTTTATCTAAAGCCAAAGCGTATTGCATTCCAATTCTATGAGCGTTCAAACCTTTTTTAGGCATGCTTGCATGAATTTGTTTTCCAATTGTGGTTATTTTTAACCATAAGGCGCTTTTTTCAGCTATTTCTATGAAACTTCCATCTTCTGTTCCCCCGTCTGGAACAAGTATTAAATCTTTTTCTCTAAATAATCCCTGCTTTATCAAGTGTTGTATTCCATATCTGCTGCCTTGTTCTTCATCAGCGACGAAGGCTAACGCAACTGTTCTTTTAGGTTTAACCCCTAGCTTTTTTATGGCTTTAACCGCATATATTGATGCAGTGAGGGATTGTCCATTATCTTCGCTTCCTCTGCCATAAATTTTTCCATTTTCAATTTTTGGTTCAAAAGGTTTTGTAACAGTCCAAAGTTTTTCTTCTCCTGGTGGAACGATATCCATATGAGTTATTATCCAAAGTTTTTCAGTTTCTTCTTCACCGTAAAGGTAGGCAACTATATTTGGACGTTTTTTGGAGGAGACTCTTTCATCTTCCGCGTCATAACGTTCTATCTTGTCAAAACCGATGGCTTCTAATATTTGCATTAGTTTTTCAGCTTTTCTTTCTTCTCCATCTCCACCGTTTTCAGGAGCTATTGCTGGGATTCGGATAAGTTCCATTAAAGTTTCAGCCATGTCGTCTTTCCAGCTGTCTATTAAAGAAAATATTCTTTTAGACTGCATCTTAATCATCTCTTAAATTAGAGAAAAACTGTAGTCTTCAACTTCTTTAAAGTTTCTGCTTTTGTCAGCTTAATTCTTGTAAGGCTCTAAGTCTTTTTACAATGTTTGGGTGTGTGGAGAATATTTCTAAAATTTTATCCATTGTTGTTAATTTTCTTGACAAAATTTCTTGGACAAGCTTTTGGTCGGTTGTTCTCATTCTTGATAGGGTTATGGAGTCTGATTCTGCACGGTCAGGGTCAACTATAAATAATGCTTTGAAGGCACTTAAATGTTGAATTCGCTTCCTTGCTTTTCCCATTCCTCTTGTTGCATGGACAAGTTTAGCTAGGGCTACTGAAAGTTTTTGTGCTCCTTCATCAACTACTGATGCGCTATGTCTGTCTGCATAATATTCTCGAAGCCTGCTTAAATATAAAGTGAAAATGTTTAGAATCCATGAGAAAACCATGAAGCCTATGCCTAATAATGGTGCTAAACTGCTTTCTTCTCTCTGCTCAAACATTGATGAAAGCATTAGTGAATAGCCTAAATAATAGAAGAGAGCTGGTAAAAGTGAGACAAACATCATTATTTGCACATCTCTATGTTTCAAATGTCCAAGTTCATGTCCTAAAACAGCTTCTATTTCATCATAATCTAAAGTTTTAAGCAAACCGCTTGTCACTGCCACACGGGTTCCAGCTATGGGTGAACCATAAGCGAAAGCGTTTGGAATTGGAATATGGGCTAACATAAGTCTAGGAGTTTTCAAACCGCTTCTCTTGCTGAGATTCCTAACAATTTCATGCAATTTTGGATTTTCATGTTCCGGAACCTCCTTAACACGATATAAAGCGTCAATTATGTATGGTGCAAACAACCATTGAAGAACATTAAATCCGGCAACTAAAACACCCAAAGTTAATAGACTGAAAGAACCGATAAGCGATAAAATAACTGTGAACACAAGTGTTGACAAACCTATTATGACAGCTAAGGTTGCTATCATTGAAAGCCTAAGCTTCCAAACGCTCACGTTACCACCAAACGTTCACGAATAAAAAGTAATTTATAAACTTTTATATGAACTTTTTAATATAACCATAAAATTAAGTTTCCATCCTTTTAATCGAAATACTAAAAAGCATCTTGAAGTTTTCTACAATAGAGGGCCCGTAGCTCAGCAAGGATAGAGCACCGGGCTTTTAACCCGGGGGTCGCGGGTTCAATTCCCGCCGGGCCCGCTTTATACTTCTGGTGCTGGTTGAACTTTTAGAATGTTTGTTATGAAATTTTTGATTTTGTCGTTTGCGCTTAAAATTGTCTCTATTGTTTTTTTACCTTTCTGTGTTAGTTTGTATGTTCTTTTTCTTTCGTTCCATTTTCCCTCTATCAACCCGTTTCTTTCAAGTGAATATAAGAGTGAATAAACTGTTCCAGAGCTGACAAGAAGGTGGAACTTGTTGTGAATAAAGGATATAACGTCGTATCCACTCATGGTTCTATGTCTTAACTCAGCTAAGATTATTATGTCCATAAAATTTTTAATTATTCTTTCATGCATTTTCTTTAATATTCTTCCTTCCAATTTTTCACCGCCAATTATTATTGTTAAAGCTGTCATATCTATTCACGTTTTAACATTTTAACTTAAATATAAATATTTAAATTTTATTCTAATTCTGAATCAGAAGTTGAAACAGATTAAATAATTTAAACAAAGTTTAATGCTGAAGGTAGCAATAACTTCAATGGCTTAAAGCATTTATGGTTTTCAATTTTTAATGATAATAAAATCTTCAGAGAATCACCGTTTTAAAACATATTTTTTCAATGGATACTGTTAGAAGTCGTTTTTTAACAGCCACCGATATATCTGCATATTAACAAAGGTTATTTTCTTCTTTAGAGCTAAAAAATAAGTGGTGTGAAAATTTGATTTCGTGGAAGCATTCCTTTGACAAAATAAATGAAGAATACGAGATTATAAGAAAAAAGAAGGAAGCTTTAGACAATTTATTAAACAGTGGCAGAATTTCCCAATCTACCTACGACGTTTTCAACAAGGAATTAGAAGACGCGGTTGCAGAAATTGAGAGGCAGCAAACAGTTTTAATTGAAAGAATGAACTCTAAAGTTAAGGAACTTGAACAGCAAATAAAAACTTTGGAGATGCTT
>PIYF01000011.1 GCA_003601875.1 Candidatus Bathyarchaeota archaeon
ATTCACGAAGGGTGAAATCTTCAGTTAAGTAAATGAAAGTTACATTGTAGGTTATCTCCGCTGGTTTACTTCCACCATGCACATCATAACTATGAGCAATTATTACTTTTCTTTCTTGAAAGTCAGCGATGAAAGGGATTATATAATTTTGGTCGTAAGTTACATGTTTATAATAGCCTATCCCAAGTAATCCGCTGAGATGGGCATATGCAATTAACACGTAAGAATCTCCTGCATTAACGTCTGAGAAGTTTAAAACTACTACACCATTATCATGGGTGTGGACGGTGCCTTTATGAAGTGTAAAAGCAGGGTAACTGCCAGTTGTTTTAACAGTAACAAGATAATAACTTACAGTAGCATTAGATAGGGGAAACCCAACTCCAGTAACATTAACACTTAACTTTAAGGGATTAGACTGTACTTCTGAAATTGAAACATTTATAATCGGTGTTAAAGTTAGTTGAAATCCATATGTTCCATTTATTCCAAGCAATCTAGCCACTGTGGAATAATTAACAGCTTCGGTAAACGGTACAAGCAGAAAATTGCCAAACCCCACCGTTATATTACTATAATATAATCCTGTCTTGGGATAAAAAACCGGTTCTCCCACGGAAGATTGAAGACGCATAAGAGAGAAGGGACTTAACACATACTGCTTAAATTCCGGATCTTGCAGTCCAAAAAATGTTGGAGTAACATTTGTTTTCCCCCAGTTTTCAGGATAACCCGGATTCAATAGCATATTGTCAAGTAAATCGCTACATGTGGTTGCAAGATATCTATGCTGCTGGTAAACTATTGCTGTTTGAATTGTTTGATTAAACAAGTTTAAAAAGAGAAAGAGAGCTGCTAAAAATACTATGAGAGAAACTAAATGATCAATAGTTGCACCAGCCATTTAATCACCTCCAAAAAATAAGCAGATAGTGTTATTCGGAAACTTCTCAGCAACAACGTAAGCGTTCGCAGAGTTACTTATAAACGTAGATTCACGCCAAGTGACATTTGCACCTAGAATAACGGAAGCTTCCTTTGTTATTCCAACATCTTTCAGTTTAAGCGTTATTTTTAGAATTCCATTTGATTTTAAAGTTGCATTTCCAATGTAAGAATGATTTTCTATATATGGTGGCAGTCCTGTCGAGAAAACTGCTGTTCCAGACTTTATTGTTGCGTGTTTCATAATGGCGTATGCTTGTTGTATAACGCTTGCTAGGTGACTTGCTGCATCCTGAAGTTCAAGTGTTCTTCTTGAATTAACCCATATATCCATAAGCCAGCTTACAGTTAGAGGGAATAGGAATATCTGTAAAATAAGAAGTGGAAGCATAATCATATGCTCAATTGTTACATGAGGCACTTTTATTCCCTCCTAGGCACGAACCATTACCTCACTCACATAAAATTGAACACTCTTTCCTTGAGTATCCATGATTTCTTCGGTATTTTGAAAGTTAAAGAAGTCAGAAGTATATCCTAATTCGCTTTTTGGAAAAGACACAGTGATTTTAACAGCGTCAAAGTCTCCATACAAAATGCCTTTAACGTTTTTTCCGATTAATGTGATTACATGTGAGTTTGAAGGATGTGATCCTTGAATGAGAATAGGCAAATAAAATCTGATGTTGTTTGTTAAGTTTAAAACTCTTATGGAGGGGATAACAACTACTCTTATGTAATTTTCATTATTCATTGGAACTTTTTCCACAACGAACACTTGGCAAATTGGAGCTGTGGCTCCCACTTGTAAGAAATTAATGGTTTTTGGTTCATGATAGTTATTTCCGACAGAATATTTACTTATTGGCATGTTGAATAGAATAATACCGGTGCTGAAGTTTCCTTTAAGAATATAATTTTCTCCATTCTTTATATAAATGGAGTAGTTAAGTGCATTGGGCATGAATTGAATACTTCCGAATCTGGTTGCATAATGTAAGGTTTGAGTGCGCCCAATAGTCCAGGCTACGTCATCAATTTGAAGAGCTGCAGTTTGCATAAATTGTTTCATAGAACTAAACTCGTTTTCAGCGATACCTGCATCTAAAAAATTGTTTGTGAAAACAATCGTTACAATTAACAAAACAACGATAGCACTGGTTATTATAGCCGTAGAAATTGATGGACTAACAGCTTTGCAATTCATAAGTATGTGCTCTTTTCTCGTCCCTTCCATCTTCTCCCCCTCCTAAAATTTTATGAACATTGGCACAAGAGTTGCTGCAACTATAGCTATTACAACCAAAAGTGATGCATGTTTGAATCCCGCTGCAACAGACTCTTCACTTATTTTTCCGGCAACTAATCCTATTAAATAACTGTGAAATATACATGATGTCTTAAATAATGTTTGCAAACTTGTCAAATTCTGTGTTGTATTGGTAACCCCCGCTACTTTAAGGGTGCCTGACGTAAAGTTTAACATCATCAAGGTTGTTGCAACAAGAAGGATGGCGGCAAAGTAAGGCATCATTATGTATGGACGTACAGCCATCTTCTTTTCCTTCTCAACCTCCTGAGTTAAATTGTTAAACCTTGCAAGAGATTCTATCATGGCTATTGTTCCACCACCAACGTCAATTGTTTCAACAAGCAGAAACATCACTACTTGGGTAATCCAACTTTTCGTACGCTTAATAAAGTCCATTATAACTTTTTTAATTGGAATTCCCCAAGAGATTTCTGAACTTATTTTACGTAATTCACCGCTAAATTCCCCATAATCCCTATCTACAAGACTTTCTATGCATTTTTCTGGGGAAAGACCTGTTTTTCTAACTTCCGTTAAATCTCTTAAGAAACTGTTAACTCCCTTTTCAATGCTTATCTTTTTCTTCGCAAGTTTTTCATGTACAACAGCAGCTGGCGCAGTGGCAATGACTAACGCTATAGTTACAGCTGTGGGCAAGTCAATTACGTTTTGAAGAGAGCTTAAGAATGGAATTTGTATATTTATGAAACCTGACAATGGCAAGAATAATATTATACTTATGGCGCTGGACACCGCGAAAATTTTGTATGGGCGCATCTCTACTACTGGAGTTTTCGGTTGCATGCTGTGAGCTAGATATATGAACATTAGTGAAAGTAGTGGAGTGAAGAGGTAAGTATAAAGAATCATTGTTGAATACATTGACATTCCAGCTATGTTATACATGGATGAAACGCTGAACAAAATGTAAAAACACAGAGACATCAGAACCATTACAATAATGAATGTTTCAAGTAACATTCCAAGTCTTTCAGCTGCAGCCTTAACACGCATGGCTCTTGTTTTAAATATTTCTTCTGCTTTGCGTTCTAAGTAATGGGTTATGTCACCGCCAATGATAACTGTTGAAGCATAACCTGCGAGAAAATCTCTGAAGACATCTAACGGATTTTTCTTAGCAGCGTTTTCAATGGCTGTTAACGGGTCTATTCCGAAAATTTCAACATCTTTAATGATTTCCCTTGCCTCATTACGCATGGCAGGCATCAGTTCAACTTCTGCAAGTCTTTTGAAACTTGTGTATGGTGCAATTCCACCCGAAGCCATCACGCTTATATAAGTTGCTGCGAAGGGCATTTCCCTCTCTAATGCACTGGCTCTTTCACTTGCCTTTGACATTGGAATTAAAAGAAACCCAATCATCACGTAAAATGGTAATGGGACAAGAAGTAATGTGAAAATAAGGCCGTAGAAGTAAATCAGTAATATGGCTATTATGGAAACTGGAAGAGTTAGCAAGGCTGTAAAAAACATTAATGAAACGTAAGTGGGTGGATAAACCTTGATTTTTGCTTTTTCCAGATAATCTTTAAATTCAATTACATGTTTCAGAAATGATGGAGCTACTCCTCCGAAAAGCCTGAAGGATAAAGCTTCAAGCTTTTCTAGAAAGGGCAATTGTTTTCACCTCCTCCCCAGCAACCGCCTTCTCATAAATCTGCTCTGGTCTTGAATAATACTCAGCAATTATCGCCGCTACATCTTTATAGCTTCTTATGTTTTGTTCCCTCATCCAATGCAAGACTTCTTTTCGGCGGTTTATCTCTTTAACCAACTCTTTTTTACTGGCACCAACTCTTTCAGCAATGTTAGAAAGCATTATACTTTTGCTTAGGCTTGGTAAATGTTTATCCTTTGTTGGATGCCATTTGAAAACTGTTCTATAATCTTCATAATCTGCTATTTCATTAACATTGATCACTCTTCTGTAAACCTTCTTTGTTTTTCCTCTTAGTAGATGGATTCTCTGAATTGATAATACAATATTCATAAGCGGTATGTAAGCCGGGGCTATGTTCATTGGTTTCTGAGTTAAACGTTTCACAGCTGAACCTAAGCTTTCAGCATGCATTGTGCACATTCCACCGTGACCTGTTGCTAATGCTTGAAAGAGTACGTAGGCTTCCTGTCCTCTAATTTCCCCCACTATCAAAACGTCTGGACGATGTCTCATTGATGTTTTTACAAGGTCGAATAGGGAAACTTCGCCTATGCCGCTTCCACCTAAACCATAACTTTGTCTTGCAATTAATGAAACCCAGTTTTCATGTGGCAAGTTTAGCTCTGCAGTTTCCTCTATGGTTATTATTTTGCTTCCAGGTCTAATTAGGCAGGCTAAAGCGTTTAGGGCTGTTGTTTTTCCAGCTGCTGTTCCTCCTAAAACCATTATTGAAGTTCTGTTTTCAAGGCAAAGCCAGAAGTAAGCTGCCATTTCCTCAGAGAATGTTCCTAAGTTTATTAAGTCTATTATTGAATATGGGTCTTCCCTGAACTTCCTTATGGTGAAAGCTGTTCCGAAAGGTGTTACTTCACGCCTATAACAGACAGCTAATCTATGTTTCCCAGGTAGAGATGCATCTACAATAGGGAAAGCTGAACTGACATGTTTTCCTGCCATATGCACAAGTTTTACAACCATGTTGTCAAGTTCTTCATCGGTTTCAAACCTAAGATTAGTTTCTATGCTTTCATAAACTCGATGCCACACATAAACTGGTTTCTTAACTCCATCACAGGAGATATCCTCGATATTTGGATCACGCATTAATGGATCTATCTTTCCAAAACCTACAAGGTCTCTTTCAGCATGATAAAGAATTTTATACCATGAAACATCTGGAAGCCAACCCAAACTTATTCTATATTTATCAACTATTTTTTTCGCCTTTTCAGCGAAAAAACGTCGTGGATCAACTATCTCTTCCTTTGGTGCTTCCATCTCTGCAAGTAAAATCTCTAGAATACGGCTGTAAACGTTTCTTTCAAGAGAGTCAAGTTGTAATTCGTCCAAAAAATATTTGTATTCTCCAGTTTTTGGATTTTGCGCTATAGCAGCGTGGGCGAAGGGTTCGTAAAGGGGATATTTTTCAACGATTTTGTATCCTTTTGGTATGGGTTTTGGTGGAGGCGGTGGGATGGCTAATTTTTTGCGTTTTCCAATGTTGATTTTGATTCGGATTTTTTTAAGTTTAGCAAGTTTCTTTTTGAGCTGAAGTTTCGCCATTTATTTCTCCTATTCTTTTATTGTAGAAATAGGCTATTAAATATTGCGTCTCACGAAACAATACTTACGACTCTTCTTCATACACCATAATAATCTTCAGTTTAACCAAAACCACAATAACCACTGCAATTACTACAGGAACAATTATCAAAAGCAGCATTCCTATAGGAAATCCGCCACCGCCACCAGATATCTGAGTTTCAGGAATTATAGTTAACATTACTTGTTTTTCGGTACCTATAAAACCATTTTTAGCTGCGTCAGCCTTTACAGTAACGGATAACTGTGCCGATGTTTCCGGAGCATTAAAAATGAACCTGCAATAGCCCTTAGAATCAGTGAGACCATTTAAAGTTGAAAAGTTTCCGTGACTTGACCAAACTGTAACTGATGCGTTAGCAATAGGAGTAGAATTACATGAGACATAAATAATGATGTCTGCTGTTTCTCCAGAGCTAATTATAGTGGCTGAAGGTGTAATTTTAACATTAAGTATTCCTGGGTTAACGGTTAGGTTTAACTCGCTTTTTCCATCAACATACCCAGTTTTTGAAGCATACACCGTAATTGTTATGTTAGTTTTTTCATTAACTGCGGGAGCTGTAAAGTTAAAGCTAACAGTCCCTACAGCATTAGTTACTCCAGTTTTTAAAAATTCATGATTCCCTAATTTTACAGTGACATTTGCTTCTGAAACAGGAGTCGAGTTATGTGTTACGTTTACAGTTACATTTACCATCGCTTCAGAAACCGTAGGGTTAGGCTGGACAATAGCTTGAACACTTAATATTTTTGGCATTACAGTGATAATCGTTTTTCCCTCTTCAGTTCTATATCCATCCTTTGTTGCGTTTGCAGTAATTGTGATGTTAAGCGTTGACATTGTCCAGGGACCTATGAAGATAAAAACGAAATTTCCATTAGGATCCGTTGTTCCCCTAGTTGCTGAGAAATTTCCACCTTTATCTGATGACACTGTAATATTAACATCTGGAACTGGATTTTTATTGCAGGTTACATGCACCGTTACTATGGATTCTTTCCCGGTGATAATCTTAGCAGGGTTAGCGGTTACATTAACAGTAAGTGTTTTTGGTTTCACCGTTATTATTTCTTGGCTTTGAGTTTCTCCATATCCAATTTTTGTAACTGTAGCCGTAATAGTAACGTTAATTGCACTTGATGTTTTAGGTGCTGTGAAAAGAAATGTTGAAACACCATGGTTGTCGGTTATTCCTTGGGTTGCTGAAAGAGTACCATAATTAGATGAAATGAAAACTGAGGCGTTCGCTATTGGCTGTTTAAAACTGTCCGTCACATTCACAGTTATTATTGATTTCTCTTCAGATTCAACGGTTTCCGGATTAGCAGTTATCCATGCTTTTAACGGTGGAAAAACTTTCAGATACTTATAACCGGAACCATCAGCATATCCGCTTTTAGAAGCTTTTGCAATAATTCTTATGTTAGTTAATTCTTTAACATTTGGCGCAGTATAAGTTGTTGTGAAGTAACCAGTTAAGTTTGTTACACCATATAAAGGTTCAAAGGTTCCTCCTTTTACTACCGGTAGCAATGTAACATTCGCATTTTCAATAGGATTTTTTCCATCAGATACGTAAACTGTAACAGATATATTTCCCTTATAGTTAACTGTGTAATTACTTAAAGTAAGAGAAACATCTAAAGGTGTGAGATTCTGAACATTTATAAATAATTTAGCAAGGTTGCTGCTTTCATTACCGAAATCATCCATCACCTTTAATGTAGCCATATATGTGCCAACTGATGAGTATTTATGAGTAAAAAGTGATAGTGTGGTCCAACCAGTATCTTGTCCGTCTCCAAAATCAAAAAAGTATTTGTCAACACGTCCTTCATCGGATGAATAAGTACCTATAAATGTTACATTTTGGTTTGGTGCAACTACCGTCTTATCTGTCCAGAGAATTGCCGTAGGTAATTTATTATTGTAATCTATGGGTGCCGTCAAAAAGAATATGAAGTCAAGATTAACTCCATTTCCGTTAACTTCATTTCCTCTTCCGTAAGGATTTAACAATCTATGGTATGGTCCAGTTCTGTCTCCCCAATAATTATATTCTGCGTTAACTACTGCGTTATTTGAAACCTCCATACCGATAGTGTTATTGTAAATATTGTTGAAGTAGGCTGTATGATTTCCTTCTGCATAAAATATCCCTACAGTGTTGTTGAATATGTAATTGTGGGTAAGATATGTACTTGCGTTTGTGGCGATATATAATCCATAATGGTTTTCTGAAAAAGTGTTGTTAGTAACAGATATACTGCTGTAGTTAACTGCCTCAAAAAATATGCCGCTATTTCCATTCGATGAAAACGTATTTTGTTGTATAGTTATATTAGGTGTTAACGTTAAGTTTCCAGCCAAAGTTATTCCGTTTTTATTTGAACATATTTTGTTATTTTGTATGAAAATTTGTTTGCCTCCAGCTATATAGATGCCGCTTTCATTATTGTTAGCTATCAGGTTGTTTTCAATTTTTACAGTGCCTTCTCTTGTTCCATTCATTATTTTGATTCCGCTTTCAAAATTAAACGCTATTAAGCTGTTCTTAATTTCTACAGTGCCATTTTCTATAACTATTCCATTTTCCCCATATTCTATAGTACAGTATGTTAGTGAGGATTTTTCTGTTCCGTTAAACTCAATTGACTTCCAATCTTTAGGTTCAGGTTCAAACCCATTTGATGTGAACTTTATAGTTTTGTTTGCTGTGCCATGTGCAATTAGCTTACCTTCCACTATTAATGAAAAAGGTCCTCCAAACCTTACTTCAACTCCAGGCTCTATTGTTAACGTTGCACCTGATTCAATAGTTACATTTTTTGAAATTATGAAGGGGCTATCAACTAAAGTCCAGACAGTGTCTTGTATAATTTTGCCTTCAAAATAAGTTGCATTTACAACGGGAACCATTTTCTTGTTTGCAAAATTAAAAATGCTGAAAGTTATGATTAATAAAAGGATGGATAGTTTAAGTTTTCTTTTCATATGTGAACATCCACTTACCTTTTTCCTTTTCACATTTCCCTCTAGATGCTGATGGTTTAAAGGTTATGAATTCAAAATCTTGCTTCAAACTCTAGTTAGCAATGTTTTATAAGAACTAATAATAGCTTTAACACTAAAACAAGCGGGAAGTGAAGGAAAACCATGGCAAGTTTTATGGCTATTGCTCTAGAAAACTTTCCGTTAATAAAAACAGGAGATAATATACCAAAAATAATCTTGGAAACAGCTGAAAAAAATGGTTTAAAAATCGAAGATGGAGACATAATAGTCATTGCTCAGAAAATTTTTTCGAAAGCTGAGAAAAGAGTTTTTAAACTTGAAGAAATAATTCCTTCCGATGAAGCTGTAAAGATTGCGAAAATAACGGGGAAAAACTCAAAATTTGTTGAGTTAGTTTTAAGAGAAACTAAAAGAATTGTGAAAGTCTCTTCTGAAACTCTTATAGTTGAGGATAAACGTGGTTTAATCTGTATAAACGCTGGGATAGATAAGTCAAATGTTAAGGGCGTGGGAAATTTTGCATTATTACCAGAAAATCCAGATGAGTCCGCAGAGAGATGTCGTTTAGAAATTAAAAGGTTAACAGGGAAGAACGTTGCAGTAATTATAAGTGACACTTATAGTCGTCCTTTTCGACGAGGACAAGTAAACTTTGCTATAGGCATAGCTGGAATTAAACCATTCAAAGATTACCGTGGGAAAAAAGATCTTTTTGGAAAAATCTTAAAAGTGAAAAACGTTGCAGTTGTAGATGAAATAGCTGCTGCAGCAGAACTTTTAATGGGACAAGCAAAGGAGGCGAGGCCTGTAGTTATATTCAAGGGTTTAAACAATTTTGTAGAGTTCTGTGAAAAATGCAGTGCAAATGAGTTACGTATTTCAAGACAAGAAGATTTATTCAGAAAAACTTTGTAAAAAGGGATTGTTGCGCTTTTCTTCACCAATCCTCGTTAGTGGGCCATGTCCAGGATAAACAATGAAATAGTCTGGCAGATTTGCCAATTTCTTTAAAGAATTAAACATGTCATGATTAGAACTTTCAGGAAAATCTGTTCTCCCTATAGAGCCGGCGAATAGAACATCACCTGAGAAAACTTCTTTTTCTCCAATTAGTGAAATGCTTCCCCGAGTATGTCCAGGTGTATGCATAACCTTTAACATTACTTTTCCAAATTTTATAAAGTCGCCATTATGTAATAACAAGTCTGCTGGCGGTGAATAAGTTTTGAAACTAAAGAATGAAAATAATCTTCTACTTTTAAGCATGTAAGCATCATATTCGTGAATTAATATTGGTATGTTAAACTCCTTTTTCACTATTCCATTTCCGCATGTATGATCTGGATGTCCGTGAGTGTTCACAATGTATTTTAACTGTAATTTTTCCGTTTTAGTGTACTGAAAAATTTTCTCCGCCTCGTTAGCATCATCAAATCCTGGGTCTAATATTATTGCTTCTTTAGTTTGTTTACAGCTTAAAACATAACAGTTCGTGAATAGTCTTCCAACAGTAAACATTTTAATTTTCATGTAACCTTCACAGCTTATGGTTTAGTGATATAAAATGATTTTAGCGAATTAATAAATTGTATATATTCTGATTCGAAAACTGAATATTATTCAATTTTTGAAGGAAATTTCATAAACAAACACTTCTGCTGACATTTAATGAAAAACCTTGGTGAATAAAAGAGAACCATTGGTTTCAATAATAATACCAACTTACAACTCTCAAAAAACAATTGGACAATGTTTAAAATCGATTAATTTGCAAACGTATGAAAAAATAGAAATACTAGTGGTTGACCGTGGCAGTAGCGACGAAACGGCAGAAATAGCTAAGAAGTTTAAAGCTAAAGTTTTCTTTCTTGATGATGAAAGAAGTGCAGCAAAAAATTATGCAGTCAGAAAGGCTCATGGAGAATACATATTTTTTGTAGATTCAGATATGGCTTTGACTCCAAAAATCGTGGAGGAATGTGTAAAAAAATGTGTACAGACAAGTGCTGATGCAATAATAATACCAGAAAAATATATCGGTCAAGGTTTATGGGGTTCAATTAAAAAGGTGGAAAAAACTTCGTCAGCAAGCCTCAATGAGATACCACGTTTTTTCAATAAAACCGCATTCATTAAAGCTGGAGGATTTGATGAGAAACTTGTCTGCGGAGAAGACTTCGATTTATTCTTGAGGTTTAAAAAAGCTGGATGTAAAGTAAGACACGTGCACTCTCCTATCTTACATTTCGAAAATGAACCTTCATTCTATAATGTTCTAGCTAAAGCATACCA
>PIYF01000012.1 GCA_003601875.1 Candidatus Bathyarchaeota archaeon
TTGCTGTTTTAAAGGTTACAGCTTCTTACACCTATGTAAATGTAACTGTACAAAATCAAGGAACCGTTACAGAAACTTCCAACATAACTTTGAAACCGAACTCCACTCTAATAGTAACTTTTTCGTGGGATCCATGTTTATATGCAGTTTATGAAATACAAGCAACAGCAAGCATTGTTCAAGGCGAAAATGACACTGTTGATAATATACTTATAATTCGCTTTTATGCAGGTAGACCTCCGAACGCAGGTTTTCAACATCTAATCTTAAGATAAACTTAGTTTTCTGAAAAGGTTTAAATAATCATTGTTTTATTTCGTAGTTTAGCTCAAATAAGGGATAAACCTATGTCAAAGGAGTTTCGGCATATACTAAGGATAACAGACACTGATGTAGATGGCACTCTTAAGGCTCCTTATGCCTTAAGTAAAATTAAAGGGATTAGTCTAAACCTTGCGAATGCTATTCTAAAAAAGGCTGGAATAGATCCTGACGTGCGGGCTGGTTTTTTAACGGATGATGAAGTTAGGAAGATTGAGGCTATAATTAAGGAGCCTAAAAAGTATGGTTTACCAAGCTGGCTTTTGAATAGGCAAAAGGATTTGGAAACAGGTGAAGATTTACACTTGATAAGTGCTGATTTAGCTTTAAAAGTAAAGAATGATATTGAAAGAATGAAGGAAATAAGGTCTTGGAGAGGCTATCGTCACGCTTACGGGTTAAAAGTAAGAGGGCAAAGAACTAGAACAACTGGGAGAACTGGAAAAACAGTGGGTGTTAAGAAGAAGAGGAGAGGAGCATAATATGGGAGACCCTAAAAAGCAAAGGAAGAAATATGAAACCCCAAGGTTTCCATGGCGAACTGACGTTCTGCAAGAAGAGCTTAAACTTTTGGGGCAATATGGTTTAAGGAATAAACGTGAACTTTGGCGGCATAAAACTATGCTTTCAAAATTTAGGGGAACAGCTCGTTCACTTATAGGGAAGCCTCCTGAAGAACGTAGGAAAATGGAGGAAGAACTTTTAAGTCGTTTAAAAAAACTTGGAATGATACATGAAACTGCTGTTTTAGATGACGTTTTAGACTTAACAATTGAAGACATCCTTGAACGTAGACTTCAAACAATTGTTTTCAGAAAAGGCTTAGCTAAAACAATTTATCAAGCCCGTCAACTCATAACCCATGGACACATAGTTATAAGAAACCAACGAGTAACCGTTCCAGGCTATTTAGTGAGTAAGGATGAGGAAGACTTAATAGCTTATGCCCCGCAAAGTCCCCTTTCAAATCAGAATCATCCTCTCCGTCAAGCAATAACTCTTACAACTGAGGGAGCCGAGAAAGAAGCTAAAGAGGAATGAATAAATGAGTGGGACGTCAAGTAAAAAAGAAAAGTGGGGTGTAGTTCACATTTACAGTTCATATAACAATACAATAGTTCACGTAACAGATATATCAGGAGCGGAAACTATAGCACGCACATCTGGAGGAATGTTTGTAAAAGCAGATAGAATGGAATCTTCCCCATATGCTGCTATGAGGGCAGCTGCAGCCGCTGCTGAAATTGCTAAAGACAAGGGAATAACAGCTATCCATATAAAGGTGAGGGCTCCTGGCGGGTCGGGGCCAAGAACCCCTGGAGCTGGAGCTCAAGCTGCAATACGTGCATTGGCAAGGGCTGGTTTTCGCATAGGACGCATTGAAGAGGTCACTCCTATTCCTCATGATGGCACCCGTAGACCTGGTGGGAGAAGAGGGAGAAGAGTTTAGAATTCTGGTTTATCTCCATTGTTTATAGAAAAGTTGAAATAAGCCACTAATGTTCTATTGAACGAAATATGAGATTCAATGTTTATAGGAGTGTTCAATAAGTGGAAGTTAAAGTGGTTGAAAAAGATGATATTAATATACGTTTGCTTATTCGGGGAGCTGACGCTGCTTTCGTAAACGCTTTGAGAAGAACAATATTAACGGAAGTTCCATCTATGGCAATAGATGATGTTGTAATAATTGAAAATTCATCCGTATTACATGATGAGATAATTGCTCATAGACTTGGTCTTATTCCTTTAAAAACAGATTTAGACAGTTATAATTTACCTGAAAAATGTCCATGTAAAAGTGAGTTTGGCTGTCCCCTTTGCAGAGTTACTCTTACTTTAGATGTAGAAGCTGAGAACGGAACAAGAACTATTTATTCAGGTGACATAGTTTCAGAGAACCCTGAAATAGTTCCAGTAAGCGATAGAATTCCAATAGTTAAACTTGCAAAAGGGCAGAAATTGAAGCTTGAGGCTTATGCAAGACTTGGAAAGGGAAAGAACCATGCAAAATGGCAGCCAGTTTCCATGTGCACTTATAAATATTATCCTCAAATAGAAATTGACTTTGAACGTTGCAACGCTTGCGGAAAATGTGTTGAGTTCTGTCCTAAAAAAGTTTTAACTAAAAAGGGCAGAAAAATAGAGATCCGAAACATTGAAGATTGCTCATTATGCCAAGACTGTATGGATGTTTGTCCGCAAAAACCGTCAGCAATAGAAATAAGCTGGGATGAACACACATTCATATTTAACATTGAATCCACAGGGGCTCTTCCTCCTGAACGAATAATAACGGAAGCTGTGAAAATTTTAGATGAGAAGCTAAACGAGTTTACAAATGAAGTTAAGGTGGCTGAAATTGAAGAAAGTTAAAACAACAAACCCTGAACTGTTAAATCTTATACGTTTCTTAAAAAAACAAAGCACTGAAAATAAAGCAAAGATATGGAAGGATATCGCTGAACGTTTAGCAAAACCTAGAAGGAGACGGATAGCTGTGAACATCAGCCGCCTAAACAGGTATACAAATAAAAATGATGTTGTGGCTGTTCCAGGGAAAGTATTAGGCGCTGGCAACATAGATCATCCAGTAAAAGTAGCGGCTTTAGCCTTCTCCGAGAAAGCTAAAGAAAAAATAAACGCTGCAAAAGGAAGATGTTTATCTTTCTACGAACTAATTAAAAGGAACCCTAAAGGTTCTAAAGTTAAAATAATTGGGTGAAAAAATGCAAGTTGAAGAAGAAAAATCTGTAACTGTGATAAATGCTGAGGGCCTCATACTTGGAAGAATGAGTAGTATAATTGCTAAACGATTACTTATGGGAGAAGAAATAATTGTTGTAAACGCTGAAAAAGCAGTGATTTCAGGGAAAAAACAAAGTAGGGTTAGGGAGGCAAAAGAATTTCTTAACGTTGGGCATCCAAAGAAGGGTCCTTTCCATTATAGGAGACCTGACAGAATATTGAGAAGAACTGTTAGGGGAATGCTTCCCTATAAGCAGCCTAAAGGTAAACAAGCCTTTAAAAGACTTAAAGTATTCATAGGAGTACCTGATGAACTTAAGGATGTGCCTATGATAACATTAAAGGAAGCTAAGGCTGAAAAGTTGAAGTGTCCTTACTTTACCTTAGCTGAATTTGCAAGGGAAATAGGATGGAATCAAAGGTGATAATATGCCAGCAAAGAAGGTTTTAGTTGTCAGCGGGAAAAGAAAAACTGCTACGGCCAGAGCAATTGTTAGGCCAGGCGTTGGAAGGATACGTATAAACAGAATTCCAATAGAAGTGTTTGAACCCCAAATTGCTAAAGAAAAAATATTGGAACCTCTGATTCAAGCTGGGGATGAAGTTTGGAAACAGCTTGACATAGACGTGAAAGTTTCGGGTGGAGGCTATATGGGGCAGGCTGAAGCGGCAAGAATGGCAATAGCGAACGCCATTCTGAAATGGACTAAAAGTCAAAGGTTACGCACAACTTTCATTAAGTATGATCGAACAATGGTTGTGGGCGACCCTAGAAGGAAAGAACCTAAAAAGTTTGGAGGCCCAGGAGCGAGGGCTAGAGATCAGAAAAGCTACAGGTGAGGATGGTTGAAATGATAATACCGGTAAGATGTTTCACGTGTGGAAAGTTGATTGGAGATAAATGGGAAGAATTTGCGAGAAGAGTTAAGGCTGGAGAAGACCCTGGAATGGTTTTGGATAGTTTGGGGATAAAAAGGTATTGTTGTAGAAGAATGTTTCTGTCTCATGTGGAGATAATTGATGAAGTTTTAAAGTTTTTTGAAGAAGCTGAGAAAAGAAAAGAAGCAAGAAGCTATTATTATTGAGGAGTGGGAAATGTCAACTGTTATTGAAGATTTAGTTGCGAGAAAAGTTTTGAATAGTCGTGGAGAGGAAACAATAGAGGTTGACGTTGTTACAACGTCAAGTTTTGGGAGGGCTTCAGCTCCGTCTGGGGCAAGCCGTGGGAAAGCTGAGGTTGTTCCTTTTCCTCAAGGGGGAGTTGACCAAGCTGTAAGGAAGGTTGACGAGGTTATAGCCCCTGAAATAGTAGGTTTGAACGCTGATTTTCAAGAGGAAATTGACCGAACATTACATGAACTTGACGGGTCAAAGAATTTTAGGATTATAGGTGGAAACACAGCTTTCGCCATTTCTTTAGCTAATGCTGAAGCAGCTGCAAACTCTTATGGTTTACTTCTTTTCCAATATCTTGGCGGTTATGTAACCCATGAACTTCCTTATCCACTTGGAAATGTAATAAGCGGAGGAAGACACACTAGTGGAAAGACTCCAGACATTCAAGAATTTCTTGTGATTCCATACGGGGCAGAATCAGTTTTGGATGCTGTAATAGCAAACGCTAAAGTTCACAAGCGGATAGGTGAAATTTTAAGGAAAAAGGATAAACTTTTTGGCGGTGGAAGAAGTGATGAAGGCGCTTGGATTGCAAACATTGGGAATATAGAAGCTTTAGATGTGCTTGCTGAAGCTTGTGAAGAGGTTGGAAATGAGGTTGGTTTTGAATGTGGTTTAGGATTAGACCTTGCAGCTTCCACATTTTGGAATGCTAAACAAAAAATGTATGTTTATTCGAGGGAAGAAAAGAAAAGAGATAAAGGTGAACAGTTAGACTATGTACTTCAACTGATTAAAAATTATCACTTGGTTTACGTTGAAGACCCATTTCATGAAGAAGACTTTAAAGGCTTTGCAGAAATCACCAGAAAAGTTAAGAACTGCTTAATCTGCGGTGACGACTTATTTGTAACGAACGTTGAGAGATTAAATCGTGGAATAAAAATTCATGCAGCCAACTCTTTAATAATAAAAGTGAATCAAATAGGAACCCTTACAGATGCTTGGGAAACAGTGGAGACAGCTAAAAGAGCTGGATACATTCCAGTTATGTCCCACCGTTCCGGAGACACATGTGACTGGCATATAGCCCATTTAGCAGTTGCCTTTGGCTGTCCAATAATAAAGACTGGAGTTGTGGAAGGAGCGAGAATAGCTAAGCTAAACGAGTTGATAAGGATAGAGGAGTTTTTAGGGGAAAGAGCTAAGATGGCTAGTCTTCCAATTTCTTAAAAGGAGGAGAAAAATTGTCTGAAAATGAAGATAAGGAGGTTTCAGCTGAAACTGAGGAACTTTTGCTCCCAAGAGACATGCTTCTTTCCGCTGGAATTCACATAGGGACAAGGATGAAAACAAGAGATATGGAACAATTTATCTATCGGGTTAGACCAGACGGTCTCTTCGTTTTAGATGTTAAAAAAACGGATGAAAGAATAAGGGTAGCAGCTAAATTTTTAGCAAGGTTTGAGCCGTCAAAAATAGTTGCTGTTGGAGCCAGACTTTACGCTCAAGAACCTGTGAGAAGATTCTGTGAAGTAACCGGAGCCATACCCATAGTTGGAAGGTTCATTCCAGGTTCATTGTCAAATCCTCTCTATTCACGTCATATTGAACCAGACATCATAATAGTTTCAGATCCTAGAGCTGACTCTCAAGCCGTTAAAGAAGCATCTATGGTTGGTGTTCCGGTTGTAGCTCTATGTAGTACAGATAATGATTTTTCAGGTGTAGACCTTGTTATACCAACAAACAATAAGGGTAGAAGAGCTTTAGCGGTTATTTATTGGCTTCTCGCAAGGCAAATACTGCGAGAAAGAGGTGAACTTCCACCAGATAAGGATTTACCCTTAACAATTGAAGATTTTGAGGCAAAAATTTCTAAGGAAGGAGAGGAAGGTTGAAACAGTGAAAATTCGGCATCCATGTCAAGCAGGAGCATTCTATGCTGGAGACCCTGAATCCTTAAGAAAACAGATAGAAAACTGTTTTCTTCATGAGCTTGGACCTGGAAAAATACCCAAAGTGAACGAGGAAGGACCGCGAAACATTGTTGGCTTAATTTGCCCTCACGCTGGATACATGTATTCAGGCCCAGTGGCAGCTCACAGTTATTATGCACTTGCCTTAGATGGGAAACCTGAAGTTGTTGTTCTTTTCGGTCCAAATCACACGGGTTATGGCAGTGGTTTAGCTATTATGAATGAGGGTGTTTGGAGAACACCTCTTGGCGATGTTGAGGTTGACGGTGAATTGGCAGATGAAATCGTTAAAGAGTCACAGATTGTTGATGTTGATGATTCAGCTCACCGTTTTGAGCATTCAATTGAAGTTCAACTTCCGTTTCTCCAATACCTTTATGGCTCAAACTTCAAAATAGTTCCAATATGCTTCTTAATGCAGGATTTGTCTTCAGCTAGCGAGGTTGGAAAGGCAACGGCGAAAATTTTAGCTGATAGAAATGCAGTTATAATTGCCTCATCCGATATGACTCACTATGAACCTCACGATGAAGCAGTGAGAAAGGACAGCTTATTTTTAAAAGCTGTGGAATCCATGGATGAAACCGAGTTATATTCTATCATCGAAACCTACAGAGTTAGCGCTTGCGGTTATGGTCCAATAACAGCTTTAATTACAGCTGCAAGGGATTTAGGGGTGAAAGAAGTTAAGGTTCTTCAATATAAAACAAGTGGAGATGTTATCCGAGACTATTCAAGCGTTGTTGGGTATGCTTCCGTGTGTTTTAAAAAATAGTGATGTAAATGGGAGTAGTTGTTGCTTCAGCTCCCGCTAAAATAATCCTTTTTGGAGAACATTTCGTCGTTTACGGTGAACCAGCCATCGTTACAGCCATAGACAAAAGAGTTTACGCCAAGGCTGAGTTCAGAGAAGACAAACGTTTACATATTCGATCAGAAAACTTGAATTTAGCTGGATATTTTGAAGATGACGTTTTTAAAGTTGAGGAAGGAGAAGAGAAAAAGGCAAGGTTTAAACTTGAACCAATTAAAGTTGCTGTTAATGAAGTTTTAAAAATTAAAGGTGAAAAATTAGGTTTAAACATTGAGGTTAACTCAACAGTTCCAGTTGCAGCTGGTTTAGGATCATCAGCCGCCACAGCATCATCCGTAACACTTGCAGTAGCTGAACTTTTAAAGTTAAAAATATCAAAGGAGACAATTTTTCGCATAGCGTACGAAGCTGAAAAAATTGTGCATGGAACCCCTTCAGGAGTTGACCCAGCGATTTCAACCTTTGGAGGAATGCTTCTCTTTCAGGTTGATACAGGTTTTAAACCGTTAAACGTTGAAGCTGATCTCCCTTTAATTGTTTGCGACACTGGAATTGAAAGATCTACAAGTGTTCAAGTTGCTAAGGTTCGAAGCGTAAAAGAGAGGCATCCGCAAATTTTTGAATCCATGATGAAAACAGCTCGTGGAATAGTTTTAAGAGCTGTTGACGCCTTAAAAAATAATGATTTAAAAATGCTTGGAGAATTAATGAATCTTAATCATGCCTTACTTTATGGTTTAGGAGTTTCAGATGAATCCTTGGAATGGCTTATAAACATAGCTAGAAAAGCAGGTGCCCTAGGTGCAAAGTTAACAGGAGCTGGAGGTGGAGGATGTATGATAGCGTTAACTGAAAACGAAAAGCTTGAAACAGTTTTAGAGGCTGTTCAAAAAGCTGGTGGAAAAGCTTTTATAGCTAAGAAGACGGATGTTGGTGTAAAAATTGAAAAATTATAAGCTTACAATTCTGAAGATAGGCGGTTCAGTTATCACAGATAAGAATAAGGAACTTCAAGTGCGAATGCCAACAGTAAATAGACTTGCAGAAGAAATAAAAAAAGCTGAAGTTTCAAACCTGATAATTGTACATGGAGGAGGAAGTTTCGGGCATCCCCTTGCTCAAGAATATGATTTAAAAGGTGGATTAAAAAATCAAGTGCAAAAGAAGGGTTTTTCCGAAACCCATCATGTAATGACCGTTCTTAACGGACTTTTCATGGATGCATTAATCTGGAGGAACATCCCCGCGGTTTCAATAACCCCTTCCTCATGTATAATGACGGAAAATGGAAGAATCAAAACTTTTGAGGACAAACCATTAAAGAAAATGTTAGAAATGAACTTCATACCAGTTCTATATGGTGATGCAGTTTTAGATTTAAAACTAGGCTTCACAATTTTATCTGGAGATCAACTTGTCTCAGAACTCGCCGTAAGGTTTAACGCTGAACGGATAATAATAGGAGTTGACGTTGACGGACTATACGATTACGACCCAAAAGTTAACGAAAACGCAAAACTTTTCACATGTTTAACCTTAAAGGAACTTAAAAATCTGCGGCGTAAACTAACTAAGCCTAAAACTGTGGATGTAACGGGAGGAATGTTAGGCAAAATAAATGAAATTATAACAGCTGCTGAGAAAGGAATCCCTGTGAAAATTGTAAATGCAACGAAGCCAAACTACATTTACAAAGCTCTTAAAGGAGAAAATGTTAGAGGCACATTAATAGAAGGAGGAAAAATTGATTAAAGAAACAAGAAAACGTAAATCTGATCATATAAGAATTTCTTTAGAGAAGGATGTTCAAGCAAAAAATGTGACAACATGTTTTGAAAACGTTTATTTTGTGCATAGAGCCTTACCTGAAATAGATAAAAAAGAAATAAAACTTGAAACAAAAGTTTTTAACCACAAATTTTCTGCACCCCTAATTGTTGGGGCAATCACTGGTGGCACTCCAGAAGCAACTAAGATAAATGCAACGATAGCTGAGGCTGTTGAAGAGTTAGGTTTAGGGATGGGTGTTGGAAGTCAAAGGGCGGCAATAGAAAACAAAAAGCTTGAAAAAACTTTTTCCATAGTTAGGGAGAAAGCTCCAAACGCTTTTATAATTGCAAATCTTGGCGGGATACAACTTGTAAATGGATACAGCGTTAAAGAAGTTAGGAAAATCATTAAGATGATTGACGCGGACGCTGTTGCTATACATTTAAATCCCCTTCAAGAAGCTGTGCAACCAGAGGGGCAAACAAACTTTAGAGGAGTATTGAAAAAGATAGGGGAAATTGCAAGTGCTGTTGATAAGCCTGTGATAGTGAAGGAGACAGGAGCTGGAATCGCTGCTGAAGAGGCTGAGAAACTTGAATCTGTGGGTGTGAAAGGAATTGATGTGGGTGGAGCTGGAGGAACAAGTTTTGCAGCTGTTGAATATTACCGTGCAAAAGAGAAGGGAAACAGTTTTCAAGAAGTGTTAGGCAAGGTTTTCTGGGATTGGGGTATCCCTACAGCGGTAAGCCTTATTGAAGTATCCCAAACTGTAAAGATTCCAGTCATCGCCTCAGGTGGAATAAGAAATGGTGTTGACGTAGCTAAAGCCATAGCTTTAGGTGCAAACTTAACGAGCTTTTCGCAGCCAGCTTTAAAAGCGTCTGTTAAAGGAGCTGAAGAAATGAAAAAAATGCTTTCTATAATTATTGAAGAATTAAAAACCGTTATGTTTCTTGCTGGGGCATCTTCCATTCAAGATTTACGTAAGGTTCCTCTAGTAATAACGGGTAAGGCTGCAGATTGGCTGAAAATGAGGGGATTTAATCCGGAAAAATATGCAAGGAGAGGAAGAAAATTTGGATGTTGAAAAATTTCTCATGGAAAATGCAGCTTTAATAGATAATGTTATTGAAAAATATATTCCAAGAGAATTCTCTCCAACGAGTGTTCTCTTTGAGGTTATCCAGCCGCGATATGCATACTGTTTAAAAGCTTTAAATAAGGCCTTAGCTGAACCAATTTGGGAATTTCTTGATAGAGGTGGGAAAAGATGGCGTCCAGCCCTCTTTCTTCTTATCTGCGAAGCCTTAGGTAAAAACCCTAAAGACTTTATTGATTTTGCAATAATCCCTGAAGTAATCCATAATGGAACATTAATGATAGATGACATTGAGGATTCCTCTGAATTTCGAAGGGGAAAGCCTTGTACATACAAGATTTACGGTTTAGACATAGCGATAAATGCTGGAAACGCCATGTACTATCTTCCATTATTACCATTGATGAAGCATAGAGACAAATTTTCCCATGAGAAACTTAAAAAAATCTATGAAATTTACGTTCAAGAAATGATAAATTTAAGTTTAGGTCAAGCCATGGACATAGCTTGGCATCGAGGTTTAGCGGAAGCCGACAATCTGACGGAAAAAGATTACATGCAGATGTGCGCCTATAAAACAGGAACTT
>PIYF01000013.1 GCA_003601875.1 Candidatus Bathyarchaeota archaeon
TGTGTCTTCATTTAAAGCTTTAAGTATTTCAATAGCATATGCTTTTGCCAACAATTTGATAACCCTAGTTTTTTCCAATTTTCTCTCTCACAGAACCTTTTAATATCGATTTTAATATTAAACAGCCTCGTATTTATCAATATACTATACTTTGTTATAGAAAACTGTACTGTAAATTCACAAGTTTTAAATGGTTAAAGTTTTCTATAAACTTTCAAAAAGTAGATCGGGATAAGGCTTCGTGCGTTTCGCTCTACTTTTAAAAACCAAATTGAGGAGATGAGATTTGAATAAGGAAGTACGTCTTAAAATAGAAAATCAATTTATGTTAGAAAGAGAGTTCAATGTGATATTATGTAGAATCATTGAAGAATCATTGAAAAAAGTTGGCGAAAACGTTAATTCCGTCATATATTACGTTTTAAAACACGGATACGGCATAGAGGAAGAAGAAATCCCAGAACATATTGAAGAGTTCTCTGAATGCATAGAAATAATATTTGGTGAAGAAGGCAGAACATACATCGAGAAAATAATAACTAGTAATCTTTATCTAAAAATTAAAGGTGAACATGGGTTCGCTAAGGGGAAAAATTTTGCTCAAAAAGTAAACAATGCAAGGCACATGTATATCAAAAGAAAGCAGATTTAACTGGTGCGGCCGCCGGGATTTGAACCCGGGATTGCAGGCTTGGAGGGCCTGTGTCCTAACCAGACTAGACCACGGCCGCTCATTTTCAAATAATTTACTGCTCCAATTAAATTTCTTACTGTTTTATTGAGGTTTTTCTTCGGGCTTAAAAAGTCTTTTTTCATGAGCTGGTCTAGGTTTAAAACTGCGGCTTCTAAAATTTGTTGAAGCTCTCTTTCTTTCTAAATTTTTAAGCCTAGCATACAGTTTTGAAATCTTTGTTTTTGAAGGTTTTGCTTTCCTTGTATACCTGTAAGGCGCTGGGGTGAAAGGCTTTTTAATCGCTGGTTTATGGATGTGCCTCACATTTTTTCGGGATTTCCCTTCTTCGGTTTTTCTGAAAATCACGTATCCTTTTTGAAGGTTAACCTCTTGAACGTTCCATCCAGCATCAAGCCATGCTTTTGCGTGGACACTTGTTCGAGAATTTCTCCACCACTCCTCATCATGATAAGCTTTTAGGGGAAGATTATCTCCAATTACACCGTCTATTTGAGCGAAAGAAAGTTTAACTATGTCTGTGAAGGCTGCCCTAAATCGAAGATAACTTGTTAATGCACCATATTTCGTTTTAGACTTTGGAGAAACAGTTTTTCTTGCACAATTTAAACACAACATTTTTGTTGGATCTCCAGTTGAAACGTCGGGAACCATGCAGTCTCTACAGAATAAACGGCCGCATCTTACGCATCTTTTAAGTTGACTTATTGGAAAGACGCGGCCGCAAAGTGCACATTCCTCTTTTATGGTCATTGAATCACTTAACCTTTCACAACGGCTAGTGGAACGAACCTTGCAACTTTGGTGGCTATTCCAACTCTGTCGCTTACTTCAGCCACTACATCAACGTTTTTGTAGGCTGGGTCAGCCTCTTCAGCTAACACAACGGAACTTGCAGACCTAACAAATATTCCACGCTGCTCCAAAGCTTTTTTAACATCTCCACCCCAAAATCTCTTTTTTGCAGCGTGACGGCTTAACATTCTTCCAGCTCCATGAGCCGTGGATCCAAAAGTTGTGTTCATAGCTTTTTCTGTTCCCACTAGAAGCCATGAACTTGTTCCCATGCTTCCAGGTATAAGTACTGGTTGTCCAACGCTTCTATAATCCGCTGGAATTTCAGGGTGTTCAGGTGGGAAAGCCCTTGTGGCACCTTTCCTGTGAACCCAAACCTTTTTTCTTTCACCATTGACTTGATGGGTCTCTATTTTGGCGATGTTATGGGCTACGTCGTAAACAAGGTTTAAACCGAAAGTTTCCGGGTCTTTTTTAAAAACTTTCTGGAAGCTTTGTCTAACCCAATGCATTATTGTTTGTCTGTTTACAAAGGCATAGTTGACAGCACATGCCATGGCTTTATAATAGTCTTCTGCCTCCCTGCTTTTTCCAGGGGCACATGCAAGTTCCCGATCAGGCAAGATTATCTTATATTTTTGAACAGCTCTTTCCATAACTCGCAGGTAATCCGAACATATTTGATGACCGAAACCTCTTGAACCGCAATGAATCATTATTGTAACTTGTCCTTCATGTTCTATCCCGAATGTTTTTGCTACTCTATCATCGAAAATTTTGTCAACTTTTTGGATTTCAAGGAAGTGATTTCCAGAGCCTAGGGTGCCTATTTGGGTTAATCCCCTATTCTTAGCTGTTGTTGAAATTTTGTCTGGGTCAGCGTTTTCCATGCATCCCCGTTCTTCATGATGTTTTATGTCTTCGTCCCATCCTAAACCATGATCTACAGCCCAATGAACTCCTTCCATGACTAGTCTTTCAAGGTCGTGTACGGAGACTCTGAAATCTTTCCTTCGGCTTCCAAGTCCACATGGAACATTTTCGAAAATTGTGTTTGTTAATTGACCAAGTTTTGGTCTTATATCCTGTTCTGTAAGGTTTGTTGTTACTAGGCGGACACCGCAGTTTATGTCGTATCCGACGCCTCCGGGGCTTATAACGCCTTCTTCATAGTCTGTTGCTGCGACTCCCCCTATTGGAAAACCATATCCTTCGTGTCCATCAGGTAGGGTGATAGCATACTTGTAAATTCCAGGTAAATGAGCTACATTTACACATTGCCATAGGGTTCTATCAGTATGCATTTTTTCAAGCAGTTCTTTATTAGCGAAAACCATGCCTGGAACTCTCATTCCAGGTTTATACTTTGGAATTTGCCATGTGTAATCACTTATCTTTTCTAATGGAACTTTTTCTCTGCTCATTTATTCACCTATCAAATAAGAACATGCGGGTTTTATATAAACAATTTTGGTTTTTAAACCAATAATTAATATCTAAACTTCTTAACGAAACCTAAAATTCCTTCAACGCTTTCTTTCAGCACAGTTACACTTAAAACAGGATTCTCCTCAACAAACTTTAAAGCTCGTTGGGCAGCAGCATCCTCCCTAAATATCCTCTCACTTATCTTTTCGAGAGTTTCCCCCTTCTCCAATCCATCCTTCGCAATTTCAGCCCAAAGTTTAAGCTGGCTTTTATAGGCTTCAAGTCTTTTTAAAGCTTTATCACCCCTTCCAAAATGAGTGTAATAAAGCCAATCAGGCTTCAAACTCAGCAGTTTATCTAAAGATTTTAAGGCTATATCTAAACGGAAAGGTGGAGGCGTCGTTGGAACAACAGCACCAGCCTTTTCAATGTAAATTCCAGCAGAGTCTCCAACAAATATTCCGTTAGTTAAGAAATCGTAGTAGCTTAAATGATGAGAAGCATGTCCCAAAGTTTCCACAACCCTCAACTTAACATCCTCTCCAAAATCTAAAATCATTCCATCCGATGCTGCAATCATTCTATCTTCAGGTACAGGTTCAGGTTTTCCATAAAGCTCCGTTATTCTCTCACCCAAAACTAACGTTGCTTGACTCCAAAGTTTTTCAGGATTAGCCATGTGAGGGACACCCCTAGGATGAAGAACAAGCTTTGCATTTGGCAATTCTTTCAGCAAAGCTCCAGCGCCCCCACCATGATCCAAATGTATATGAGTAACCGCCACATAGGTTACATCTTCAAGTTTAACATCCAATTCATTCAAACCTGAAAGAAGATTTTGAACAGTTGAAGCCGGGCCTGTTTCAATAATTCCCACACGCTTTCCTCTAACAATATAACTTGCAATCAAATTTTCAACATGAGCTGGTTCTAAATCTATCAAACTTAAATGTTCAGCAATTTCAACTGTGTGCATTTAAATCACCGTGACACAAAATGTTGTTCATTCTGATTAAACTTTTCATGAAACTATTTTAGGATTAATGAATATTCTTAAAGAATTGTGATGTTAATGCTTGTTCGAGTTGTTAGAGACTTAACCCCTGAAGAGGTGGAAGAGAAAATTAAAGAATTTGAAAGAAAATTCAATATGAAATTTGACGAATTTGAGGAACTTTTCCTTGAGAAAAGGTTGAATGATGAGCTTGCCGACATATATTTTGAATGGGCTGAGCTTGTGGACACCTATAAGGGTTACGTTGAAGACGGACAACTCGACTATACAATTGAAGAAATCAGAAATTTTAAACCCGAAGAAATTTCCCTGCTAACTCCGAAAAGAATCCAACTTCTATATCAACTAGCAAATTTAAGAGTTGAATCCATAAACGATTTAGCCCGAAAAACTAGGAGAAACGTGAAAAACATTTATCAAGACCTAAAAATCTTATCTAAACTAGGTTTTGTTAAGTTTAGAAAGAATAAGGGAAGGAACATAACACCTGAAGTGATTGCTAAAGAAGTTATATTTATGATTCGTTAGTTTATATATCAAGGATAAACTTCAACGTCACCTTATTTGGTTCCTTAATCACTTCCATTCTATGATAAGTTACAGCTTTCACTCCAACCTTTTGAGGATGCTTTTTAGAATTAAATTTTTCACCCCAAATTTTAGCCTCAAGCCTTAACCCTTCCACAGTTTCATCCATTTTTAAAACTTTAAATTTTGAATACAACATTTTTTCAACATCAAACTTTACAAGTAAAGCTTCAAGCCAACTATAAAGTAACGCACACTCATCTTTCGCCTCAACCTCCACGTAATCTTCAATTTTAGGTTCAATCTTCCCCACGTCGGTCATAACTTCGAACATGGCGAGGGCTGCATTTTCAAAGGCCTCCATTAAGTTTCTCCCGTAAGCAGCTATATACGCATCTGCAGTGTGCTCCAAAAATTCGAAGCCCTTCTTGGTCATAACAATAAATGTAAATGAATAGCCATGTTTAAAACCATTTTGCAAAATTTAACCAAAAAAAGGGAGAGTAAACGCTACTTATTCAGCTTCAGCTAGAAGTATCTCGGAATTTTCTCAATAGCAGCTACTGTTAACCTAACAGAGTCCTCCAAGTCCTTTAAGCTAAGCATTGATATGGGACTATGAATATACCTTGTAGGTACAGATATCACTCCGCTTGGCACCCCTTCCCTTGTCAAGGATATTCTTGCTGCATCTGTTGTGCCAGCTAACCCTGTTTCAAGCTGATATGGAATCTTATTCTCCTCAGCTGCCTCAACAAGCATTTTCAAAACTTTCGGATGAGTTATTAAGCCGTAATCTGCAACTGTTAAGGATGGCCCCTTCCTCATTTTTATCGGTGCCTCCACTTCTTTTACTCCTGGAACATCCCCAGCCACAGTGACGTCTATTGCTATTCCAACATCTGGATATACGCCGAAAGCGGCAACCGTTGCCCCTCTTAATCCAACCTCTTCCTGTACTGTTCCAACAGCATATACTGTGCATTCCACTTTTTTCAGCTGTTTCATAGCTTCAATAATCACCGCGCATCCTGCTCGATCGTCAAAAGCTTTCCCTATCACTGAATCTTTACCTATTCTTGTGAATTTTGTGTCAAAACCTATGACGTCTCCAACTCGAACACCCATTTTTTTAGCTTCTTCCCGGCTTTTTGCTCCAACGTCTATGAAAAGAGCATCATACGTTATAACCTTCTTTCTTTCCTCCTCTTTCTGTATGTGCGGCGGTTTTGCACCTATTATTCCAGGCACTGGACCCTTATCTGTGTAAACTATAACCTTCTGTCCAAGCAGTATTCTGTCGTCTATTCCTCCCATTTTGGCGAACTGTAGAAATCCTTCCTTTGAAATTGTTTTCACAATTAACCCTACTTCATCCATGTGTGCTGCCAGCATCACTTTTGGAGCGTTTTTCTTCCCCTTCTTCACTCCTATTACATTTCCAAACTTATCTTCCTTCACTTCGTCTACATACGATTTCAGAAATTTCTTCATTAAACTTCTAACTTCATCTTCTCTCCCTGACACTCCGCAAGCGTTGGAAAGTTTTTCCAAAACGTCAACGATTGCCATCTTTTTCCTCCTAAACCTTTAGTTAGAATCCTAAAAGTTTATATTAAACAATTTTGGTATTAAAAATGAGAATTTAATATGGGCTGTAATAGTGTGCCCTTTCAGGGTGCAGAGATAACAGTTGAGTAGACTTTTCAAATCCTTCTTTAGAAAGATTAGGTTATACCTTAAAATTACAAGGGCGGGTGGAATAGCTAGAAGATACTTTGTGATGAACGGTTTCGATGGAGCTATGACCGCCTTCGGTATAATTTTAGGTTCATGGATAGCTGGAGTTTCAAAGCCTCAAATAATAATTTTAGCTGGTTTAGGCGCCTGTCTTGCAATGGGTTTTTCAGGTTTCTTTGGTGCATACATGGCTGAAAGAGCTGAAAGAGAACGTCATCTAAAAGAGCTGGAAGAAGCCACCAATAACCATGTTGACCCATTACAGTATGAAGCATCCCGATTCGTTGAATTTTACGTTGCACTAATCGACGGATTATCCCCAGCCTTAACAGCTATAATTTCTATCACTCCATTCATCCTTGCACTTGCTGGTTTAACGTCCATAGCTAACGCTTACATCGCATCTTTAATACTCTCACTAATCACCTTATTCTTGCTTGGCATATACCTTGGAAAAATTGCAAAGGAAAACGGTTGGCTCTACGGCGTTGCAATGCTTGTTGTCGGAGCCTTCACAGCCTTCATAATATTCCTTATACAAATATTTCTAGGCGCTTAAGAGAAAAAGAAAGGTTAAGACTGTTGTTGTTTTTTAATCTCCAAGTAATCAGTTAAAATCAAGGCGCCTTCAAGGATTAGGAACAAGCCAACTATTAGGTTTAGAGATTCCTTCCAAGCAATGACTATGACACCGAAGATTATGCAAATCACAGCTAAAACAGGCTTAGAAATTGTCACCCCTATTTTCCGCAGTTCCTTCTCAACGATTTCAGCCATCAATCTCATCTCAATCCTATTTACATTCAACTAGACTTTAAGCTTTAACAAACCAACATTCTTAAGCATAATAAAAGATAATTAATTGAAAGGTGCCCCATTTGACTGAACACCCTTCCAAAAAAGTTTTCATTTTTCTAAACACAGATAAACATGCAAGTCCTTTCGACATCTTAAAACTCATAGATATTTTTCCAGAAGCTCAAATATTAAAATATGAAAACATAACGGTTGAAGATGCAGAGAAAATCGTTTATGACTCCATGTTTCCAAGGGGACCGAAAGGTGCGAAACACACAAAAATATTCATTGGAGGAAGCAATTTCGAAACCATCAACAAAATATTAGAGAAAGCTAAGAAATGCATGTTTCCACCCTTCGAACTCGCCGTAATTGTAGATCCTAATGGAGCCTACACAACAGCTTCAGCAGCAGTTGCAAAAACTTTAGAAATCTCCCTTAAAAAGAAACTTGGAAATTTGGAAGGTAAGAATGTTACAATTTTAGCTGGAACAGGACCCGTTGGAAAAACAGCAGCCACATTATACGCTATGGAAAAGGCTAAGGTTACGTTAACTTCCCGTAACAGTGAAAGAGCAGCGGCTGTAGCTGCAGCTGTGAACAAAAAGTTTAAAACTGAAATTGTTAAGGGTTTAAAGGCTGAAACTCGTGAGGAAATAGGAAACGCAATTAAAAATGCAGAGATAATTCTTTCAACAGGAGCTGCTGGCGTTCAATTGTTACCTTTAAAAATATTGGAGGAATATGGAGAAAGATGTAGAATCGTTGCTGATGTAAACGCTATTCCACCTTTAGGGGTTGAAGGTTTAGATGTAAATGCTGACGGTTCTGAACTTTTACCAAACATTTTTGGAATAGGAGCCTTAACCATTGGAACTTTGAAAAATAAGGTTGAGAAGGAACTTTTCAGAAAAGCTGCAAAAGCATCAAAAGGAATATTCGATTATAAAATTGCATATAAAATTGCAAAATCTCTTGTTAAGCCTGAAACTGAATGGTGGACGCCAACCATACCAAACCCTTAACAGACTTAAAAGATCTAGAGGTGTTCAATTTGAAGGTACCCGTAAAAATTGAGGATACTTTTGCTGAAGCCTTTCCCATGTGGGCTTGCAGAGTTTTAATAACAGCCGTCAACGAGAAATGGGCTTTGACAGCCGCCCGAAAAGCCACGGGTTTTGCAACAAGCATAGTTATGTCTCCAGCTGAAGCCGGTGTTGAACGGTTAATGCCTAAAGATAAAACCCCTGATGGTAGACCAGGCGTTATAATTCAAATTTATAACCGCAGTAGATTTGAACTTAAAAATCAAATGATTTTACGTTTAGGACAATGTGTTATGACTTGTCCAACAACCGCAGTTTTTGATGCCTTACCTAATTCTAGGAGACATTTAAAAACTGGTAGAAGTTTACGTTTCTTTGGAGATGGATTTCAAAAAAGAGTTATACTTTATGGAAGAACCATGTGGAAGATTCCAGTTATGGAAGGCGAATTTTTGGTTGAAGAAACATTCGGTGTTGTTAAGGCTGTTGCTGGCGGAAACTTTTTGATAATGACTGAAAACAGAGAATCAGGTTTAAAGGCAGCTGAAAAAGCTGTTGAAGCCATAAAAAAGCAGAGTGAAAAAGTTATTTTACCTTTTCCAGGTGGAATATGCCGTGCCGGTTCAAAAGCAGGTTCTTTAAAATATAAGCTTAATGCTTCAACAAACCATCTTTACTGTCCAACCCTTAAAGGAAATGTGGAAGGTTCAAGGGTTCCTGAAAATGTGAACTGTATTTACGAAATAGTTGTTAATGGTTTAAGCGTTGACGCTGTTAAAAGGGCTATGAGTGAAGGGATAAAAGCCGCTGTTAAGGTTCCAGGAGTTATTAAAATTTCAGCTGGAAATTATGGTGGAAGACTAGGTCCATACAAGATATTTCTAAAAGAAATTTTGAATTTAACATAAACTCTTATTTAACAGATTGTGTTAGCTTTACCGCTAAAGTTGGAAATGTGTGTGAAAAGTTGAGTGAAAAAAGAACTTCCCTCCAACGTTTCAGGCTTAAAAAAGTACTTGACACTCTAGCCAGTAAAGAGGGGCGTGGAACAGAGCTTATATCCCTTTATGTTCCACCTGGAAGACAAATAAGTGATGTTGTAAACATGTTGAAGCAGGAGTATGGAACAGCCTCAAACATAAAGTCAACTACAACCAGGAAAAACGTTCAAGACGCTATAGTGAAGGTTCAGCAACGGTTAAAACTTTTTAAACAGGTTCCAGAAAATGGTTTAGTGATTTTCTGCGGGGCCCTTCCACAAAATGGTGCTGGAAGCGAAAGAATTGAAACTTACGTTATTATTCCACCTGAACCAATAAGCATATACCTTTACCGTTGCGATTCAAGGTTTCACACAGAACATCTTCAAGAACTTTTAAGGGAGAGGGAAACCTATGGGATTCTCCTTATAGATGCTTCTCAAGCAACTTTTGCAACCCTCAAGGGAAGAAGACTTGAGATAGTTAGACAGGAGACATCCGGCGTTCCTGGAAAAACTAGAGCTGGCGGACAGTCCGCGAGAAGATTTGAAAGATTAAGAGAGATGCGTCTTCAAGAATATTTCAGACGGGTAGGTGAACATGCAAACAAAATTTTCTTATCAATTAAAGATTTAAAGGGATTAATAATTGGTGGTCCCGGACCAACAAAATACGATTTTGAAAAGGGAGACTATTTGAATTACATGTTGAAAGACAAAATTATAGACATAGTTGACACGTCATATGTTGATGAGCAAGGTGTTAAAGAAGTTGTTGAGAAAGCTCCTGAAATAATGAGGAAAGTGCGTTATATAGAAGAAAGAGAAATTGTTCAACGTTTCCTTTACGAAGTTGGACATGACACAGGTTTTGCAACTTATGGGGAGGAAGAAGTTAGAAAGGCTCTTGAAGCTGGAGCCGTTAAAACTTTGCTGCTTTCAGAAGGGTTAGATATCATAAGGGTTAAAGTTAAATGTAATGCATGTGGATATGAGGAGCAACATACATTGAAGAGTCAGATGTTAACAAGTTTTGAACAGGGATTAATTGGAAAACCTTGTCCAAAATGTAAAGCTCCAGCCTTATCCATAGTTAAAAAACAGGATATAATAGAAAATTTAGCTCAACTTGCTGAACAAGCTAACACGGAAGTGGAGATGATTTCAACAGAGACTGAAGAGGGACAAATGTTAAGGAAATCTTTCGGAGGAATAGCTGCAATACTCCGCTTCAAACTTCAAGAATAAAATTAACGTTTAAATAAAATCTTTTCAACATCCCGCTTAC
>PIYF01000014.1 GCA_003601875.1 Candidatus Bathyarchaeota archaeon
TATGAAGCGAAGTTTAAAACTGGTTTACTTGTCTATAGTGGAAGCACGGAAACAGTTAATTATGATGAGGCTGAAAACGATAAAGGCTTTTATTATATAGAGGTTGACAAAGATAAGAATGTTCATTCAAATTTTATAAAATTGAAGTCTCCAAGAAAATTTACAGTTCTTGAACAAGATTTCACTGGAGTAGCTCCGTCTAAAATTACAGAGTTAACTGTTCAACTTGTAAAGGGTGCAGATGAAGAAGGTGTTGTGATAATTCCTATTCTAAAGGGAACTTTACCCGTTGAGGCTAGCCGTGCATCTGTGGATATCACTCAGATTAGAAACGCTGTTGAAAAAGCCTTACTTGTCCACCCAGTTATTCAACTGCGTGAAAGTGGAGTTTCAGAGGAGGTTGTTCGTTCAATATTCGAAAGCGAATTTAAGGATTTAAAAACGAAAGCATTCGAATATTTTCTTGAAATATTCTCTCAACGTTATAGTCGTGAAGAAGCAGAAAAAATAGCGAAAGTTGCAATCAAACTAATTGAACCCCTTACAAAAAAAGAAGAGGCAAGAGTGAAACAAACCTTGGAGGAACTTTTAAAATGAAGATAGAAATCGTACAGCTTGAAAACATTCGTTCCCATGTTAAATCAACAGTGCCCTTCACGAAAGGTTTCAACTGTCTTGTCGGAGGATTAGGAAGCGGAAAATCAAGCATACTATACGCTATAGACTTCGCTTTATTTGGGGATCCCATTGGAAGAAGTTATCAATATTTGTTACGAGAAAATGCAGAAAACGGACTGGTTACCATACAATTTAAACAGAACGGAAAAAGCTATAAACTATCGAGAGGCTTACAGCGACGTGGAAAAAACATAGGTCAAAATTTTGACCAACTGAAACTTTTTGAAGGTGAAAAATTAATAGCAAGCGTGAAAAATGAAGCAGTAGCCGAACAGTTAAAGGCTATAACAGGGTTTGACAAGGATATTTTTCGTGAAATAGTCTGGGTTAGACAAGAACATCTAAAAGAACTTTTGGATGCAAAACCTCGAGAAAGACAGCGACGTTTAGATGAACTGTTTGGTTTATCAGAATATGAAAAAGCCTGGAGTAATCTTGCAGGCTACCAGAAAGAATATGAAGGTGAAAGAAAAGCCTACGAGAAAGACCCTGATGTTGTAGGAATAGAAAAACTTAACAAAGAATACCAAAGTGTGATTGAAGAGCTTTCACTTCTTGAAATGGATATTCAAAAAACAAGGAAAAAACTTGAGGAGGCAAAAAAAGAATTGGAAGAAGCTGATGCGAAACTGAAAAGGCTTGAGGAAGTGAAAGTTAGAACTGAAGAACTTAAAAGAAAAGAAGCCCAAATACAAGCAAACTTAACAAATGTTGAAGATGTCTCCGCAAGCCTAGCTGAAAAAATTGAAGCAAAAAAATTAATCATTGAAAATTACAAACAACGCTTACAGTCTGCTGAAGAAAAAATTCAAAATTATGTTGAAAAACTGAAGGCGACAGGCATCCCCATAACTCAATCTTTAGAGGCATTAAAACAATATTTGACATCCTTTGATGAGCAAATCACCAGTATGAAAGGTGAACAAGAAGCAGCAATTAAAACAATAAGGACAAACCAGAAAAGAATCTCATCCTTGTCTAAAGAAAACCGTTGTCCCCTATGTTTACAACCATTAACAGAAGAGTATAAAGAAAATATGTTAAAGAGAATTGAAGAGGAAAACAATGAAAGACAAGAGACAATAACACAACTTCAACACGACATAGAAGAACTTCAAAGAATAAGAGATGAAGTGAATAAAGCTCTCACAGAAATACAAACTTTAACCCCTAGAATAGAGGAGTTGAGGCTTCGTATAAACGAGGAAACGCAAGCCTTAGAACAACTTTCAGAAGAGTTTAATGAAAAACAAAAACTGGAAAACGAATTACGTGAACAATTATATGCTGTGCGAAAGGAGATAAGCCTGTTTGATTTGTCAGAGTTTGAAAATGCGAAAATTCGAAGGGAGCAAGCTTTCAAAAATTTCTATCAAATAGAATCTGACTTAAAAACAATGGAAAACAGGAAAAAAGATATGGCTAGACGTTTAGATGAATTAAAAGAGAGAATAGACTTTGCACAGCAAAAACTGGAGAGAATGGAAAAGGTATCAAAGGTCATTGAATTGATTGGGAATATACGGGAAGCTTATAGAAGTATCCAGCCAAAACTTAGAAGTGAATTCGTTAAACTTCTAAGAAACTTTGTCCAGCAAGTTCTGGATGATTTAATAGGCGGTGAAGGTCCAATTTTAAACGTTATGGTTGATGAAACATATACTCCTTACGTGAAAAGTGAAAGTGGTGTTGAAAGGGAAGTTTCAAACCTTTCGGGTGGTGAGAGAACTCTCTTAGCGTTTGCTTATAGACTTGGATTGGGTCAATTAATAATGCAGTCAAGAACAGGTCACGGGTTAAGTCTTCTCCTACTTGACGAACCAACGGAAAGTTTAGGCAGAGAAGACGGTTCAATAGACCGTTTAGCAGAAGCTATTTCAAAGTTTAAAGCCATCGAACAAATAATAGCTGTAACACATAGTGAAGCTTTTGCAGAAAAGGCTGAACATGTAATAAGACTTGAAAAAGAAGGGAGTATAAGTAAACTTTCAGTTGAAAAATAAAGATTTATCCTGGAATAACTCCAATCCTTGTTACGGAAACATTTCTTTTTTCAAGTTCGTGAATCAAAGGATTTATTCCCACAGAATCACTTGCAATGTGTCCAGTGACAATGAGATTTCCCTGTCTTTCACTTCTTAATCTTTCTAAGTCATTTGGACTTATATGTATATAAACAACGGTTCCGACGCCGTATTTAAAATACGTTTTTGCGATTTCATATCCACCATTGGTTCCTGCACCATGAGAAACAACAACTTTTCCAGCCGGATTTTCAGCTTTTCCAAGCCGAATTTTAATTTCTGTAACTGCATTTTTGAATTCAGACATTTCTCTTAAGGCTGAAACTACATCTTTAACGGTGGAATCTTCATCTATTCGACTTTGAATCTGTTCATCCATTCTTCTTCTTCCAATTTCATCTAAAGGTGTATGAATATTCATGTAAGGTATTCTTAGAAGTTTTGCAACATCAATTGTATGAGCATAATTTTGCATGTGACCCTGCACTTCCAATAATTCAAATTTCCTTCTAACAACTTCTTCAGCCTCTTCTCTTGGAACTCCAGCGGCAACCATCTGTTGGATGTGTCTTTTAAAGACTTGATGAAAATTTATCATCGCTTTCCCTCCTGGTGGATGATGAGCAATTACAGCATCATAACCTAGCTGTTTTGCAAGTAAAAGTTCTGGAACACCAGCATCGATTCCAAAAAGAACTTTTCTGATGTTATCACCATTCACGTATATGGCGCTATCCTGTGGGGTTTCTTTGAACCCTGCAAGTTTCAAAGCTAGTTTCATAATCTCTTCAGTGTTCAATTTATCACCTCTAAACATGAAAAACACTGTTCTATTAATTAGTTTCCAGCAAGCTGAAGTTTTCTATATGTCTGAAAAACATTCTGGATCAAACGAAACAAATAAAAAAGAACAGATAAGTATTAGTGCTAAAACGAGTTGAGATGATGACTGCTAACGAAAAAATATTAAAATCTCTTAAATCTGCAATGAATTACTTAGAAAATTCAGTTGCAGCGTTAAATAAGAAAGATGAAAACTTAATTGCGGACAGTATTTGGCATGTTGCAGCAGAACTAGAATATGCGTTATTCCTTTTCTCAATAATGTTTCAAGACGACGTGGACAAATCAAAATGGAAGTTTAATTCAAAACCTCAATTAATCGAATTAGATTGGACTATTAAAAGGGTTAAAGAACTTCTTAGCAATGCAGAAAAATTAGCAACAAGTAAAAATTTTCTTGAAGCTTATAAGGAAGCTTACATTGCACGACGTTATATACTTGAAGTTCAAAAAAGTTTTGCTAAAAAGAAACGTGAAGAATTAAAGAAAAAACTTAGAAAATAGTTTATTCTTCCTCGCTTATCTTTCTCTCTTTAACCTTTAAAATGTTCTCTTTGTCACCTATGACCCTGTAATAATCTTTTAACTCGTTTTTGTGAAGGAACTTTTTCAGAAGAACTCTCAAATATTTTTTTGGAAAATCCTTTTCTTCGCTTCTTACAGTTATTTCATCCACCTTCTTTTCAACTTCACTTTCAGTTTTCTCTTCTAAAAATTTAATAAGGTCGTTGATGACGTCGTCTCCTTCTTTTTTCAATTCTGATATGTCTATTCTTTTTTCAACCATTTAATTCACCTATTTCCTCACTATAATAACTCTCACTTGATCACATGCATCTTCACATGAATCTGCGATCATTTCTATTGATTCAATAAGCTGACTTATTAGGATAGCTATCCCTATATTCTCAAACTTTTCTTCCACCAGCAACCTTCTAATTTTCTCATGAAGCTCGTCAACTTCTTCTTCTTCTCGCTCCACTTTGTCTGCAGCTTGAAGAGCCTCTCCAGCTTTAACCATCATTTTATTTACGCATTTAAGTAGTGAGGACGCGCATTCCTTTACACTTTCAACCATGCCTTTTAATTCTCTTTTAATGGATTTAGGCACCTCGTTGGATGGTAAAACATTCAATACACGTGTAGATTCCCTTGTCCAATCAGCCACCATATCAATTCTTTTCACAAGGTCCATGAGGTCTGCTCTATCTGCAGGTGAAAGTTCTCCCCTTGAAATTTCATCCATAACTTTTCTTCTTAAGGAATCTGCCTCTTCTTCACCGCTTGCAACTCTTTTTATACATCTCTTAATTTCTTCCCTATCATTCTCTATTAAAGCGTCTATTGCTCTTTCTAAATCCTCAACAATTCCTGTTGTAAGAGTTAAATGTCTTTGAATTGTTGTTATGGCTCTGTTTTCTCTTCTCTTCTCAAACCATTTTATTAAACTACTCAACCGCTAATTCCTCCCTCAAACCAACTTTTGGATAAGTAAATATGTGGGCTTTTTCAGATGGGAAACTTACCGTAACCTTTTCACCTATTTTATACCATTTCCCCGTTAAGGAAGGTCTAGTCAATATCACTAAATCTTCATTTTCAAGTCTAATTTCATATCGTACGTTTGTTCCCTCAAAGGTCATTCTCTCTATAACTCCTAAAACAGCGTTTTTACCTTTTCTTATTTCCCTCTGAACTTTAAGGGTTTCAGGTCTTAACGCAATAACCACCCTTTCACCCTTCTTTAACTCTTCTGTAGTTTTATTAATGGTTTCGACTTTAATTCCGTTGCGAAGTTCCACAGTTATGGTTTTATCGTTTATTTCAGCAACGTATCCCTCTAGAAAGTTTGATTCTCCAATAAAATGAGCTACAAATATGCTTTTGGGGTTCATGTAAAGTTCTTCTGGGGTTCCAACCTGCAAAATTTTCCCTTTCTTCATGACGGCTATTCTATCAGATATTGCCATGGCTTCAGCTTGGTCGTGGGTTACATGAATTGCCGTTAACCCCAAATCCTTTGTCATTTTCCTTATTTCATATCTCAACTCATTTCTAACTTTTGCGTCAAGCTGTCCTAATGGTTCGTCTAACAGAAGAAGTTTTGCACCAGCAGCTAAAGCCCTTGCAACAGCTATTCTCTGCATCATTCCACCGCTTAATTCATTTGGAAACGCATCCAACCTCTCATGTAGTCTAACCATTTCAAGAACTTCATGGCCTATCCTCTTCGCTTTTTTCATATCGAAACCCTTAACTCTAGGACCGTAAATTACATTGTCCCAAACATCCATATGAGGAAATAAAGCAAAAGTTTGAAAGACAAAGCCGACGTCTCTGTCTTCCGGCGGAACATCATTGACAAGCCTGTTTCCAATGTAAATTTCTCCTTTATCAGGCTTTATTAATCCAGCTATCAACCTAAGCAGAGTTGTCTTTCCACATCCGCTTGGACCCAGCAAAGCGAAATATTCTTTATCATGAACATGAATACTCACGTTATCCACAGCCACTATTTTTCCATAAGTTTTCGTCACGTTAACCAAGCGGACATCAGGCATCTTTCATTTCTCCGTTTACCTTAAATTTAATACGTAAATAACTTTTGAACATCTAATATACCTCTCTTCCCCTCACAATTAACCTCAAGATCAGCAAAATTATAAATGAAAACAATATAAGAAAACCGCAGCCTAAACCTAAAATTGTTGTTGGAACTCCGCTTTTAACCCAATTAACAAGTAAAACAGGAGCAGTAACAAGGTTACTAACAACCATTGTTGCTCCAGTTTCACTCACACTTCTTGTGAAAACCATAATGGCACCTGAAAGCATAGAATATTTAGTTAATGGAAAAACTATTGTTCTGAAAACTGCAAAAGGTTTTGCACCTAAAGTTCTTGCAGCTTCCTCAAGGTTAACGTTTATCCTTTCAATAGCAGCCGACATGGATCTAACAAAATACGGATAAGTAATAGCCATATGCGCGAAAATTAAAGGCCCCATTTCTGGGAGAAAACCAAAGTTTTTCCAAAAAATTGATAGTGACGCTCCTAAAGCGACGGATGGAACAACCAGCGGAATATTAACGAGAACATCCAATATTATAGAAGGTAGTTCTCCAAAGGTTTTTCTTGCAATTGCTATAGCCATCGGTAAACCTATTATCATATTTATCAACGTGACAATACCGCCTAAAAAGTAAGTTAAAATTATACTTTGCCAATATTCCCTCCAAACACCAGAGCCAGATAAAGCCTGTGAAAGGGTCGTTCCTCCAAAAATAGCTTTAAAAGCTGGAAAAGCAACAAAAAGAGAAGGAATCAAAATAAGAGCGAAAAATATTAAAAGTGCTAAACCATTTCGCGAGGCAGTCACTCCTGATGAACTAAGCTTCCTTTCAGCATTAGGCCAAACTTTTCTAACAGGAAGTTTTAATCTAGGACCAAGCAATTTAATTGTTATAAATATAAGGCTAGCGATTACTATTAAAATGAAACTTACAAAAACCAAAGGGCCATTCTGATTAAGGTCGTGATATTTTTTTATGAATAATGGACCGTTAATGAACGCTGTTCCTGCAACCATCATTGTTGCTCCAGTTTCTGAAATAGACCTTGCAAAGGCTAAAATGAAAGATGCTATCATTGATGGTTTTAAAATTGGAAGAGTCACCGTTCTTGCGGCTGTTAGAGGTGAAGCACCTAAAGTTCTAGACGCTTGTTCATATTCTAACTTGTAATCTAATAATGCTCCAACCATAACTCTAGTAACTACTGGATAAGAAAAGGTGAAATGTAAGAGAATAACTAGTAGCCAACCTGGAGAAATTAAAGATTTTCCAAAAAGTGATGATAATCCATCTTCACTCCAGAAAAGTAACAATGAATAACCAAGCGTGGCTGTTGGCACAATAAATGGGATATCCACAAACGTGTCTATAACGTTTAACCACTTCGACTTCCCTCTTGCAATAAGCCAAGCCATAGGAATTCCAGCCGCTAAATCTATAACAGAAACAAAAATTGCAACCCAAAGAGAATTTCCAATGGCGTTTAAAGCTTCACTCATAAGTTTTGGCTGAGATAACACTTGCTCCATTTCTCCCCATTTCATTATTACACCTAAAATTGGAGGAATAAGAATTAACGTGAAAAAAATGATTATCGAAGATAGGTAAATGGTGTTCCTTAAAGACCGCTTTGCTGAGAGTTTATCCAAGACTTTAATGATTTCAGGCAAACACTTTCCGCCCACATTCCAGCCAAATTCCCTTTTTCCACTAGTTTTTAACACTCATAAATTTTCCGCATAAAAGTTAAGTCAGTTCGCCCGTCGAGTCATATCACCGCTAAAGCTCAATTGACTCTCATCTCATCATTCAAAATAATAAAAGGAATTGTAAAGCTTAAAACTTTGTGGTAAATATTTAATGAAGGGATTTAAACTTTGGATGTGTTAGAGGCTATTAAAAATAGAAGAAGCATAAGGGCCTTCAAAAATGAGGACATTTCAAGCGAAACTGTTGAAAAACTTATTGATGCTGCAAGGTGGGCACCTTCAGCTGGCAACATTCAACCATGGGAATTCATAATTGTGAAAAATTCTGAGGTTAAGAGGAGGCTGGCTGAGGCAGCTTTAAATCAGAAATTTGTTGAAAAAGCTCCCGTTGTTATAGTTGTCTGCGCTGATGAAAATCGTTCCTTTAAGGGTTATGGTCTTAGAGGTAAAAGTTTATATTGTATACAAGATACTGCTGCTGCAATTCAAAATATTCATTTAGCCGCCTGCTCTCTTGGATTGGCAACTTGTTGGGTTGGAGCCTTTAAAGAGGAGGATGTTCGAAAAATTTTGGATGTTCCAGATGGAGTAAGACCCGTTGCTTTGGTGCCTGTTGGTTATCCAGCTGAAAAACCTTCACCTCCACCTAGGAGACCTCTAAGCCAGATAATTCATTATGAAAAGTTTTGAACATGGAATTTTATATGCAACCATAACGCTTAGTAAAAGTAGGGATATTATTGGAATATGCTTTAATCGCTGATGCTTACGAAAAGATAGAGGCTACAACTAAAAGGCTGGAAATGACGGACTTATTAGTTGAACTTTTAAAGAAAACACCTAAAGAAATAATTGACAAAGTTGTCTATTTGACGCAGGGAAAAATTTATCCAGATTTCGTTCAGCTTGAGATAGGGGTTGCTGAAAAACTAGCAATTAAAGCTTTAGCTAGAGCTTCTGGTAGAAGAGAAAAAGAAATAGAAGAAGATTTAAAGAAAACAGGGGACATAGGTGAAACAGCTCAAAATTTCATAGCGAAGAAGCAGCAAGTAACCTTTTTTAAAAAAGCATTAACCGTTGAAAGAGTTTATGAAACCCTTGATAAAATGGCGAAGGCATCAGGCTCCGGAGCCATCGATTTAAAAACAGCTCTTTTAGCGGGATTATTAGCTGACGCTTCTCCAAAAGAAGCTAAATATTTAATGAGAACAGTTACCGGTAACCTTCGTTTAGGAATAGCAGACATGACTGTTTTAGACGCATTAGCAATAGCATATGGTGGAGGAAAGGAAGCGAGAGAATTTTTAGAACGAGCCTATAACATATCCTCAGACCTTGGAAGGGTTGCAAAAGTTTTAGTTGAAGAAGGATTAGAGTCAATTAAGAAATTCCATGTAACCGTAGGTGAACCTATAAGACCGATGCTTGCTGAAAGGCTGTCTTCACCCGAAGAAATTTTAGAAAAACTTGGAGGGAAATGTGCAGCAGAATATAAATATGATGGAGAAAGAATACAAGCTCACAAGAAAGGTAACCAAATAACATTATTTTCAAGAAGACTCGAAAACATTTCAAGTCAGTATCCAGATGCGATTCAATTGCTTAAAGAACATGTGAAAACAGATGAAGCTGTTCTGGAGGGAGAATGCGTAGCCATAGACTTAGACACTGGTGAATTACGTCCGTTCCAAGAGCTTATGCATAGAAGAAGAAAATATGGAATAGAGAAAGCAATGGAAGAATATCCAGTTTCCCTATTCCTGTTTGACGCATTATACGTTAACGGAAAAGACTTAACCCTTCAACCATACATGGTTAGACGTAAAACCCTTGAAGAAATAATCAAACAAAGCGACAGAGTTCAATTAGCAAAAAGAATAATTACAAATAACGTTGAAGAACTGGAAAAATTTTTCCTAGAAGCAATAGAAAACGGCTGCGAAGGATTAGTCTGCAAATCAATAGGAAAAGAATCAATTTATCAAGCAGGAGCAAGAGGATGGCTCTGGATAAAATATAAACGAGACTATAAAAGCGAAATGACAGACACTGTAGACCTAGTTGTCGTTGGAGCCTTCCATGGAAGAGGAAAAAGAGCCGGAACCTACGGTGCACTATTACTAGCTGCATATAATCCTGACAGAGATATATTCGAAACAGTTACAAAATGTGGAACAGGATTTACAGATGAAGACTTAGCGAAACTTCCAAAAACACTAGAAAAACACGTTGTCCCACATAAACATCCAAGAGTTCAATCATTACTTAAAGCAGACGTATGGTTTGAACCAGCTGTAGTCCTAGAAATTCTGGGAGCAGAAATAACCCTAAGCCCAGTA
>PIYF01000015.1 GCA_003601875.1 Candidatus Bathyarchaeota archaeon
AGTAGCCGTTTATGATTTAAGCCACGTTCTCGAAGGGGGAAAAACATGCATAAAACTAAACAATACTGACAGTTCAGTTTTTAAAGAATTCGAAAAATTTTTGAAAAGAGAGTTTAAGGTGAAAATTAAGCCTCTTAAAGAAGAGAGTTTAAATATTGATGTTAAGACAGCTGTCACGAAAACAGCTTAATATTTTGCAGAAGATTTGATAAGGAAGAACCTTCATTCAATTAAGTGGGAAAGAGATGTCTGGAGAACTTGAAGAAGCTGAAAGAGTGAAGAAGATTATTGCATTTAAACAGAAAATTGAAAAGAAAATTGAAGAGTTAAAATCTGAACTTAAGGAAAATCAAGAGATACTTGAAGTTATAGATAAAATATTGTTAGAAAAAAGTTTTAAACGTGTCGAAATTGCAAAGCCAGCTGAAATTCAACCACCGTTAAAGGAAACCATTAAATTAACAACAACAACCGGTGAACCTCTAGTAAACCTTTATGTAAGCGAAGACACGTTACGAGTGGTTCCAGTTGAAGATAAAAAATTCAATGTTAACACTCCACCATTCACTCAGTTTCTTGTTGAAAGAGTTCTAATGAAAATGCAGGAGAAAGATAGAAATCTTGCAAGAATGGGACAGCTAAAATCTGAAAAAATTTTCTCTTACACAATTATGAGAAAAGGTGATTTAATCCAAGAGATAATAATTAAAAATTTTAATGAGGAACGTCTAAGAGAGTTAAAATCAAGTATACGTTGGACTTTTGAGAAAATGTATGAAAAAGTTAAAAGTTAAGATTACTTAAAACGGTCGAAATAAATGTTCTTTCCCTTAGCTGCTATGGGAATTCCGATGGCTAGGGTTGCTTCTGGCAATAGGTTTAACATTAAAGCAGCTGTTCCAACCCTATACATTATTCTATTGTCAACGTTTAAACAGCTTGCTGTTTTAACAGCTGACCCTAAAGCTATGCCTAAATCTATAGCTTTAAAAATACACGTAGGTCCAACATAATCTTCACCCTTAATTTTTTGAGCCTCTTCAAATTCTTTGCATGTTTTATAACCGCAAGCACCGCAATTTAGCTTACAAGTCTTGTTTCCTTTTACCCCTATCAAAACAACAGCGTTTGAATCTCTGACGTTTCTTGCATCACGCTTAAAATTTTCAATTCCCCTCTCCTCAGCAATTTCCTCCATTTTTTCTGCAATAGCATCCTTCTCTTCTCCGTAAACAATTAAGGTTAAGACATCATCTATTCCGCCAGTTTTTGGTGCAGTTCTAGCAGCAACCAGCATAAGTTTAGCTGCTTCTAAAACGGCTTCTCTTTCAGCATCTTCACTTTTAATTCTATTTTTCATATAACCTCTCCTCTAAATGGTTTAAGCTTGAAGAATTGAACTCAACATTTTCATTAATGTTTCAAGCTGTCCATTGTATATGCTTATGGCTAGAAAAGAGAATCCTAAAAGTAAAAGCAAGGCACCTATGATTCTCCTCTCATGGATATCCATAATTTCCACCTCATTTATAATTCAATGATGCACTATTTAAGTTCAAACATTCTTTTTAAGGCTTCCCGAGCCCTCTTCGCTATTTGTTCAGGGACTCTAACAACGTTTTCCTCTTCCTTTAAAGCTGTATAAATTTTTTCCAAAGTGTTGACCTTCATATTTGGACATACAGCCTCCTCATATGCTGGAATAAACTCTTTTTCCGGATTCTCCTTTCTTAAACGATAAATTAACCCTTCTTCCGTAGCTACAATAAACCTTTTTTCGTTGCTTTCTCTTGCATATCTACACATCTGAGAAGTGCTACCAATAAAGTCTGCTATCTCTTGCATTTCAGCTGTACATTCAGGATGAACCATTAAAACAGCATCTGGATTTTTTCTTTTCAATATTTGAGCGTCTTCTGGTTGGAACAATAGATGAGTTGGACAGAACCCTTTCTCTGGAATAGGAATTATATTTTTCCCTGTTTTTCTACGTACATACTCAGCCAAGTTTGAATCAGGCCCGAAAAGCACAGTTTCAGAGTCTAAAGATTCCACGACTTCAACAGCATTTGCAGATGTACAACATATGTCGCAATATGCCTTTGCTTCAGCCAGAGTGTTTACATATAAAACTACAGGTGCCAATGGATAAGCTGCTTTCCACTTTTTAATTTCATAAACTGTTAACATCTGAGCCATAGGACAGCGGGCTCCCAGAGTTGGCAGTAAAACTTTTTTATCTGGATTTAAGATTGCAGCGGATTCAGCCATAAAATCTACAGCTGAAAAAACAATTATCTTTGCATCCTTTTCTTCTGCTGCTTTCCTACTGAGTTCTATACTGTCTCCAACGTAGTCAGCAATATCTTGAATTTCCGGTCTCTGATAATTATGTGCCAAAATTACAGCTTTTTTCTCTTTTTTCAGCTTTAATATTTTTTCAACGATTGACATTTTCATGCCCGCTTCAGAAACTTTTTATTATGTTGGGAAATCGAGGAATATATCTCTTTACTAAATTTTTCATTAAAATTATAGTGCGGCGGGCCGGATTTGAACCGGCGAACCCCTACGGGAGAGGATGGCTCATAGGGGTTTATCTTGAGTCCTCCGCCTTTGGCCTGGCTTGGCTACCGCCGCACCATAATTAAATTTGAAAGCCTCCTTTTAAATTATTTTTTAGAAGCATGTAGGGCTCTTTTATATACCTGAATATATTCTTCAGCGAATTTATCTGCATATTTTTCCGTCCCTTTATGTTTTTTATCTATGGTTGTTCTTAAATGATGATAAAATTCGTGTAGAATCACAAATGGATTGTTAAATATTTCACTGTTTAAGACGTGTATTGTCCTTGTTTTTGAATCATAACAGCCTAAAGCTTTTCTTTTCCTTCCCTTCGGTAAACCAACTTTAAGTTTCGGCTTTTCGGTATGGTAATGTTTTGCTAAAAACTCCAGAGCTTTTTCTACTTCTCCATTTAGAATTAACCAGACTACGAGAAATTTGAGTTCATCCTCATTCAAGGCTACATCAATCCATTTAATTTAACAAAAACTAGACGTTATATGAAAAGTTTGTTAAATAATCTTTAAAATAAAATGGTAAAGTTTATTAGAAAGCTATGCATGTTTACGTTTTTAGCTCTAGAGTTTGGAGACCGATTTTTCATTGGAATGACCCGAACGGTGGAGGAAATCAAAAGTTTGAAGAAACATAAGTTAAACAGTCTTTCCATCCTTAAAGAAATTGTAGAGGTTGTTAAACTTGAGTGAAATTTCAAAAGACGATATTCACACCCTTGTCAGATCATTTCTTGAAGATAAGGGATTAGTTAGACAACATTTAGATTCTTACAATGAATTCATAGATCACGGTTTACAAGAAGTTATAGATGAAGTTGGAGAAATTCCAATAGAGATTCCGGAAAGCCCTTACATAGTGAAGCTTGGACAAGTTTGGATAATAGACCCTCAGACAAGGATAACAGGTCCATACGTTACGGAAGTTGATGGCACAAAACATGAAATTTACCCCATGGAAGCTAGGCTCCGCAACCTAACCTACGCAGCTCCAGTAGCATTAGAAATGACTCCCGTGATTGATGGAAGAGAACAAGACACAGAACTTGTTTACATTGGAAACATTCCTGTGATGCTTAGATCAAAACTTTGTTTTCTATCCCAACTTTCAAGGGAAGAATTGATAGCCGTTGGAGAAGATCCAGATGATCCTGGAGGATACTTTATAATAAATGGTTCTGAAAGGGTGATGGTGGCTTTAGAAGATCTTGCCCCAAACAGGATAATAGTTGATGTCGACAGTAAGGGAGCGTCACCAGTTTATCAAGCAAAAGTTTTCTCCACAACTGTTGGTTTTAGAGCTAGAATAGAGTTAAAAATAAAGTCTGACGGGGCGATTTATGTTTCTGTCCCTGGAGTTCCAGCAGAAGTTCCGTTTGTAATAATAATGCGAGCGTTAGGAATAGAGTCAGACAAGGAAATCGCTGAAACAGTTTCTCTCGAAAAGGAAATTCAAAGCGAACTCGAATCATCCTTTGAAAAGGCTTTGGGAGTAGACACAGTGAAAGATGCTATATTATACATTGGAAATAGAGTAGCTCATGGACAGATTGAAGAGTATAGAATACAGAAAGCTGAAAATGTTATAGATAAAAACTTTCTACCCCACATTGGAAGGACTAAAGAAAGCAGAAGAGACAAAGCTTTATTCCTAGGTGAAATGGCTTGCAGGGCTATAGAACTTAAACTTGGAAGGAGAAAACCGGACGATAAAGATCACTTCAAAAATAAAAGATTGAGACTTGCAGGTCCACTGCTTGCGGATTTATTTAGGGTTGCTTTCAGAAACCTCTGCAGAGACATAAAATATCAGCTTGAAAGGATAGGTGTAAAAGGTCCAATAATAAATGTTTCAGCGGCGGTTCGACCTGGAATAATAAGTGAAAGACTTCAACATGCACTTGCAACTGGGAACTGGGGAAGAGGAAGAGTTGGAGTAACTCAGCTTCTGGACAGAACAAATCGCATATCAACTTTAAGTCATCTTAGAAGACTGCAGTCACCCTTAAGTAGAAGTCAACCAAACTTTGAAGCTAGAGACCTCCATTCAACCCATTGGGGAAGACTATGTCCAAACGAAACCCCTGAAGGTTCAAACTGTGGACTTGTCAAAAACTTGGCTTTATCCGCGATTATATCTGTAGGTGTAAACCCTGAAAAAGTTAAACAAATCCTTTACGATATGGGAGTAGTTCCTGTATATGAAGCAAATGATGAACTAAAACTTACAGGTGCCAAAGTTTTTGTTAACGGAAACATAATAGGATACTGTGACTCTCCAGAAGAATTAACGAAAGAATTTAGAAAGAGAAGAAGAATGGGTGAAATCTCAACTGAAGTTAACATAGCTCATCTATCTGAAGTTAACAGTAAAAGAGATGAAGTTTATGTTAACTGTGATGAAGGAAGAGTTAGACGTCCATTAATAATAGTTGAAAATGGTGTTCCAAGATTAAAGAAGGAACATATTGAAAAAATTAGATCTGGAGAATGGTCTTGGGAAGATCTAGTTAAAAATGGTATAATTGAATATTTAGACGCTGAAGAGGAAGAAAACACCTATATAGCCTTAAACTTTGAAGAAGTCACTCCTGAACATACTCATGTAGAATTGGCAACCTACACTATTTTAGGTATATGCGCCTCAATAATACCATATGCTGAACATAATCAGTCACCACGAAACTCTTATCAAGCAGCCATGGCGAAACAAGCTTTAGGAATTTACGCTACAAACTTTAAACAAAGAGTTGACTCTAGGTCTCATATTCTACATTATCCTCAAGTCCCCCTAGTTGAAACAGAACTTATGAATGTTATGGGATATAAGCTCCGTCCATCTGGACAAAACTGTGTTGTAGCCATTTTATCTTTTGAAGGCTACAATATGGAAGACGCTTTAATTTTTAATAAAGCATCCATAGAGAGAGGTTTAGCCCGTTCAACATTTTATAGAATTTATGAAGCTGAATGTCGTCAGTATTTAGGCGGGTTAAAAGATAAACTCATAATACCTGAACCAGGCATAAGGGGATATCGAGGAGAACAATATTATAGACTACTTGAACCAGACGGGATGATAGCATTAGAATCTAAAGTTTCAGGAGGAGACGTTCTGGTTGGGAGAACAAGTCCTCCAAGATTTCTTGAAGAATATAAAGAGTTTGAAGTTAAAGGTCCCTCTATGCGGGATACATCCGTTGACATGCGTCCTTCAGAAAAAGGAATAGTGGATGAAGTTTTCATTACAGAATCTGGAGAGGGAAGCAAACTAATTAAGGTGAGGGTTCGAGATCAGCGTATACCAGAGCTTGGAGACAAGTTTGCCTCTCGCCATGGACAAAAAGGAGTTATAGGGTTAATTGTTCCCCAAGAAGATATGCCTTTCACGGAGAACGGTATAGTTCCAGACATAATAATTAATCCTCACGCCATACCTTCCAGAATGACCATCGGTCATTTTATAGAGTCAATAGCTGGAAAAGTTGCTGCTGTTAGAGGAAAACCCGTTGATGGAACACCATTCTTAAATGAAAAACCTGATGAACTTAGAAAAGAACTTGTTAAACTAGGCTTCAGCCACAGTGGAAGAGAAGTTTTCTATAATGGTGTAACAGGTGAAAAATTTGTCGCAGACATTTTCGTTGGAGTTGTCTATTACCAGAAACTCCATCACATGGTTGCAGATAAAATACATGCTAGGGCAAGAGGACAGGTGCAAATGTTGACAAGACAGCCTACAGAAGGGAGGGCGAGAGGTGGAGGTTTAAGATTTGGAGAAATGGAACGTGACTGCTTAGTTGGACATGGAGCAGCTATGCTTCTAAAAGACAGACTGCTCGAAGAATCAGATAAATACGTGTTGTATGTTTGTGAAAACTGTGGTCACATAGCTTATTATGACATGAAACAGAGAAAATACGTCTGTAGGATATGCGGAGAAAACGCTAAAATCTCTCCAGTTGTGGTTTCCTACGCTTTTAAACTCCTCATCCAAGAACTAATGAGCCTTTGTATAGATCCGAAATTAAAACTTAAGGAGAAGGCGTAAAATGGAAGAAGTTGCTCACAAGGTTATAGATGAGATTCGTTTCGGAGTACTTTCACCAGAAAAAATTCGTAAGCTATCCGTAGCTGAAATTCAAACTCCAGACACATATGATGAGGATGGAGCACCCATAACTGCAGGTTTAATGGATGGGAGACTTGGAACCCTCGAACCTAGACAAAGATGTAAAACTTGTGGAAACACAGCCATTCGATGCCCAGGTCACTTTGGCCATATAGAACTAGCAGTTCCCGTGGTGCATGTTGAATTTACAAAGATCATTTATGATTTGTTAAAGGTGACTTGTCGAAACTGTGGAAGGATACTGCTTTCAGATGAGATGATTAACAAAGTTAGAAAGAGAATTGAAATGGTTCGTCGACTGTTAGGTGAAGTTCCAAACGGAGTATACAAAAGGATTATACAGGAGATAAGGGCTAAACAATGTCCTCATTGCGGAGCACCCCAATACAAAGTAATTTTTGAGAAACCAACAAAATTCAGTGAAGAAATCCCTGGAAGCGGCTCCCAACCACTAACTCCAAGCATGATTAGAGAAAGATTGGAACGTATACCCGACGAAGACCTTGAACTTTTAGGTTTCAATCCTAAAGAAGCTAGACCTGAATGGATGATATTGCAAGTTCTACCTGTCCCGCCAGTTTATGTACGTCCATCAATAACTTTAGAGTCTGGAATCCGTTCAGAAGACGATTTAACCCATAAACTTGTAGACATAATTCGAATAAACCAACGATTAAAAGAGAACATGGAAGCAGGGGCTCCAACCCTAATAATTCAAGACTTATCTGAACTTTTACAGTATCACGTAACAACATACTTTAATAATGAAGCGTCAGGAATCCCTCCAGCTAGACACCGTTCAGGAAGAGCGTTAAAAACTCTCTCTCAAAGACTTAAGGGGAAAGAGGGAAGGTTTAGAAGTAATCTTTCCGGAAAAAGAGTTGACTTTTCAGCTCGAACAGTGATTTCTCCAGATCCAAACCTTGACATAAACGAAGTTGGCGTCCCATTAAGTGTTGCTATGCGTTTATCGGTTCCTGAAAAAGTGACAGAATGGAACATTGAAGAAATGAGGAAACTTGTTATTAATGGACCTGAAAAGTATCCAGGCGCTCTTTACATAATTAGACCTGACGGTAAACGTATAAGACTTGAATTTGTTGTTGATAGAAGTAAGCTTGCAGAAGCTTTAGAACCAGGCTTTATAGTTGAAAGACATCTTAAAAATGGTGATATAGCCATTTTTAACAGACAACCATCCCTTCACAGGATGTCAATAATGGCCCATTATGTTCGTGTTTTACCATACAAAACTTTTAGGCTGCATCTTTGCGTCTGTCCACCCTACAACGCAGATTTCGATGGAGATGAAATGAATCTGCATATTCCTCAAAGCGAAGAAGCACGCACAGAAGCACGTCTACTCATGCAAGTTCAAGATCAAATACTTTCCCCAAGATTCGGCGGTCCGATAATTGGTGCAATTCGAGACTTTATAACGGCAGCTTATCTTTTCACAAGAAAATCAAATTATTTAACAAAGGATGAAGTTTGCAGACTTTTAATTGCAGCTGGATATGAGGGAGAACTTCCGAAGCCAGCAATTACAAAGCCTCAACCCATGTGGAGTGGTAAACAAATTTTCAGTTTGTTCCTACCAAAAGGGTTAAACTATGTGGCTAAGGCAAGCATATGTGTAGGTTGCCCAGTTTGTTTAAAGGAAAAATGTCCCTATGACGCTTATGTTGTTGTTAAAGACGGTGAATTAATTCAAGGGGTCATAGATAAACGTTCAATAGGCGCTGAACAATCTGAAAGTCTCTTTCACAGAATAATAAAAGATTTCGGAACAGATGCAGCTAGAGAGTTTTTGAATAAGATAACAAGGTTGCTTAAACTTTTCATAACTATGCGTGGTTTCACCTATTCATATGATGAGTTAGTCTTATCTCCTAAAGCTGAAAAGAAGATAAAAAGAACAATGGAGAAAATTGAGAAAAGAATAAGTGAGCTTATAGAAAGCTATAGAAATGGAACGTTACCCCGTCTTCCTGGACAAACCCTTCAAGACTCATTTGAAATTTACGTTATGAACGAACTTGCAAAGGCTAGAGACGAGTCTGGAAAAATAGCAGATCAAGATTTCACCCTTGAAAACGCTGGTATAGTGATGACTCGAACCGGGGCTCGAGGTTCAAGCTTAAACATTGGACAAATGAGCGCATGCGTTGGACAACAAGCTGTCCGTGGAAAAAGAATTATGCGTGGATATTTCGGCAGAGCCTTACCACACTTCAAACCTGGAGACCCAAGTCCAAAGGCTAGAGGATTCGTTTATTCATCTTATCAGAAAGGGTTGGATCCAATAGAATTTTTCTTCCATGCAATGGGAGGAAGGGAAGGACTTGTCGACACAGCTGTTAGAACTCAACAAAGCGGTTACATGCAAAGGAGACTGATCAACGCATTAGAACATTTACGTTTAGAATATGATGGAACAGTTAGAGATTCTTCAGGAGACATAATCCAATTCAGATACGGTGAAGACGGTGTTGATCCAGCTAAGAGCGATCATGGAAAAGCAGTTAACGTTGCACAAATGATCGAACAGTTAAAGATAACCATGGAAAAGGGTGAAACTGCAACAGTTGAATTTATTGATGAACGTTTAAAAGAGGTTGAAAAAGAACTTACACCTTTACTAGTGAAAGAACTTAAAAACAACCTTAAAAAAGCTAAACTAACAAGAGAAGGAGTTGAAAAAGCAATAAAGTTAACGCTTGAACATTATAAGCGTTCTCAAATGGAGCCAGGTGAAGCAGTCGGCGTAGTTGCAGCTCAATCAATAGGTGAACCTGGAACCCAGATGACCCTTCGAACCTTCCACTATGCTGGAGTAAGAGAACAGAACGTAACACTTGGATTACCAAGACTTATAGAAATTGTTGATGCAAGAAGAGTTCCATCAACACCTATAATGACAATCTACCTAACTAAAAAATATAGAAAAAGTAAGGAAGCAGCAACAAAAATTGCTCGCAAAATAATTTATACTAAACTGGAGGATTTAGCTGAAGAAATCTATGAAGACCCCATGGCAGAAGAAATAATTGTTGAGCTGAGCGAAACAATGATGATGGATAGAGATGTAACAATTGAAGAGTTGAAGACTAAAGCGACAATTCTGGGGTGCACTGTAACAGTTGAAGACAAAAAACTTCATATTAAACCTAAAAAAGTTGAAAACATTAAAAAATTACTTGATAAGGTTTCAGCTTTGCCGATTAAAGGTGTTCCAGGAATTAAACGTGTTCTGGTTTCAGAGGAAAATGGAGAATGGGTTATAAGAACTGACGGTTCAAATCTGCCAAGGGTTTTAGAAGTTCCAGGAGTTGACACTTCAAGAACCACCACAAATAATTTTTTAA
>PIYF01000016.1 GCA_003601875.1 Candidatus Bathyarchaeota archaeon
CTTCTCAAAATATAATTACTACTTTAATCTATCGTGAAACGTTTTAACGTTTAAATAATAAGAGTTTTCTCACATGTGAGAGGGAAACAAAACAAAGAACGGAAAAGAAATCACCAATAAATTGTAAAATTTAAACTGCGAATTTTTTCTCGGTTGGCTTTTCATAACTTAAAATTTCATCTTCTTTAAAGAAAAATTTAATCTCCCGCTCCGCATTTTCCACACTATCAGAAGCATGAACTATGTTTTTTGTTACATTAATACCGAAATCTCCGCGAATAGTTCCAGGTTCAGCCTCAAAGGGACTTGTCTTACCTATAAGCTTTCTAACAACCATAACAGCTTCTGGACCCTCAGCAACCATAGCTAATATTGGACCTGAAGTAACATGTTCAACTAAAGCTTCAAAAAATGGTTTTCCTTTATGGACAGCGTAAAATTCTTCAGCTTTCTGTCTATCAAACTTCACAAGTTTTATAGCTGTTATTATAAGACCTTTTCTTTCTACACGTTGAATTATTTCACCTATTAACCCACGCATAACACCGTCAGGTTTGATGAAAAGTAAGGTTCGCTGCTTTTCAGTCAAGCTTTACCTTTCTCCTCCTTCCCGAAATATACAGTCCATTTCAGTTTTCTCGCGTCTCTATTGAGTTTCAAAGCGTTTTTCCTACATTTACTTGAGCAAAACCATAAAATTGAACCATCGTTTTTAACATACATTATGCCGGTTCCAGGTGGAAATTCTTTGCCACAGAAGGCACATTTCCTTAGTTTAGGCATAGCTGAACCTCTTCATCATTAGCTTTAAACTTTCATCTTGTAATTTTCTTTGCTTCCCTTTCGGTTTCCCTTAACATTAATACATCTTGAACCCTTACAGGTCCCTTCACATTCCTTGTTATAATTCTCCCTTTATCTTTACCCGCTAAAATGCGAACCCTCACCTGAGTAATTTCACCTGTTACACCCGTTCGTCCGATAACTTGAATAACTTCCGCGGGTGTAAGCTCTTCTTCAACCGCTTGCTCCTCCTTCTTACTCATGATTCAGCTCCTCTTTTAAGCTTCTCAACCCTCTCCACAATTTCCTTCACTAATCCAGCTGCATCTCCCTCTTCAATTATACAAGCGGAAGCTGCGGAAACATCTATTCCCACAGCATTACCCAACTTCTCCTTGCTTGGAACAAAGACATAAGGAGTTTTTCTTTCTTCACATAACAATGGTAGATGAGCAACTATTTCAGGTGGATCCACATCTTCAGCTATAACAACAAGTTTTGCTTGAGCCCTCTCAACAGCCTTTGTTGTCTCGTTTGTTCCTTTCTTAACTTTGCCAGTTTCAGAGGCTATTTTCAGGGCTTCATAGGCCGCATCTGCAACTTCCTTTGGAACCTCAAATTTAACGTAAAACGGTTTAGACATTCAGCCTCACCCTTCGAATGCACACTTTTATCAAATTCTTATTTATGAATGTTTCGACTCTTAAATTCAAAACTGTATTAGAAACGCAACCTCTTTTAAATTTTTAATGTAAAAATTAAATTTAGAACATTAAATAATTTTTTAAGGAATTTGTTAAACTTAAAGTTTCTATAACAGTTTTTTAGCTGTTTAAAACGAAAATAAGAATTTAACGACGGTTTTTATTAAGTAAATGTCAGAAAGATTTAAATAAAATGGTTCGTTGTCCATTTTGGTTTTCGAGGGGAATTTGAAAGCTTGCAGAGAATAGGCCGAGTCCTCCATATAAGTTCGAATGGGAACATAATTATAAAGGTTGAACAACTTCCGAAAATCGGTGAAATTGTTGTTAATGAAGATTTACGCAGAATAGGCAAAGTTTTTGATGTTTTCGGCCCAGTTTCTTCTCCCTACGTGTCTGTAAAACCAACAATTCGTCAACCAGAAAGACTAGTGAACAAAGTTTTGTATGTGCTTCCCCTCGAAAGGAGAAAGGAGAAGATAAAATGAATCGGAGTAAAAAAGAAGGGGAAAAACCTGAAAACCCCGATGATCCCGAAGATGATGTATCTCTTGACCCGTTAAAGATTCAACGCTGCCCAGAATGCGGCAGCACAAGACTTATGAGAGATTATGAATCCGCAGAAGTTGTCTGCATGGACTGCGGATATGTGATCGCCTCAAAAATAGCTGATAGAGGCCCGGAATGGAGAGCCTTCGATGATGAACAGAAAGCTAAGAGGGCAAGAGTTGGAGCACCAATAACATATACGATTCACGATAAAGGATTATCAACGATGATTGATTGGCATGATAAGGATGTCTATGGAAAAAGCCTTTCACCTAGACAAAAAGCACAAGTTTATCGGCTTAGAAAGTGGCAGAGACGTATAAGGGTTTCAGATGCAACGGAACGCAATCTTGCATTTGCCTTATCGGAAATCACAAAGATAGCTAACAATTTAAGTCTTCCAAAAAGTATACTTGAAACAGCATCTGTAATTTACAGGAAAGCTGTAAAAGAACGTTTAATCCGTGGAAGATCAATACAAGGAGTAACCGCTGCAGCTATTTATCTTGCTTGCAGACAATGCGGGCTGGCAAGAACTCTTGAAGAAATAGCTCAAGCATCAAATGTAAGTAAGAAAGAAGTGGGACGCAGCTACCGTTTCCTAATCAGAGAACTAAACTATTCAATTCCACCATTAAAACCAAGCCAGTACATAACAAAATTTTCTAATCAACTTACAATGCAAGGAAAAGTTGAAGAGATAGCTCACAAAATTTTAGCTGCAGCGAGAGAGTTAAAATTGACTTCTGGGCGTGGCCCCACAGGAATAGCTGCTGCTGCAAGTTATATAGCATCTGTTCTAACAGGTGAAAGAAAAACACAGAGGGAGATAGCGGAAATAGCGCAGGTGACGGAAGTAACCATTAGAAACAGGTATAAAGAATTAGTTGAACGTTTAACGTTTGAGATGAGCCTCTAAAATCCCCATTTTTCTCTATTTACAAAACCATTTTAAAACCCAGCTGAATTATTATATAAAAAGGGACGTAGATTTGGTTAAATGTCCAAAATGTGGAGCGGAAGTTATAACTCCCATAAAGACGTGGTCTATACGTAAAAAATCAGTTAAAACTGGAAAAAATGAACTTATTATGGGCTTATTTGAATGCCCAAATTGTAAAACAAAATTTCGAACAGCCATTAAAACTGAAATTAAGCCGAAGGAAACGATAAGTATTAAAGACATGGTTGAAAAAATTAAAGATATAAAGGGTGGACTTATGCAGACCCTTAAAAATTTACGTGAAAAAATAAAGACTTTAGAAACTGAAAGAGCGAACCTAATGATGGAAATTGAAAAACTGAAGAAAATGGCTGAATCAAGAGTTAATGCTTTAGAAAGTGAGGTAAACATGCTTCGTGAAGAAGTAAAATCGTTAAGAGAACTTTTAGGTTACACAGAAGAAGAAACGGAGAAAGAAAAATAGCAAGTAACGTCATCATGCTAAATATTTTCTATAATACTCTTGAGCCTTACTAACAGCCTTCTCCACATTCTTCAAGATTAAATATTTTTCTCCAGATATTTTTTCACACTTCCCAAAGTACTCTTTAACCTTTTTTGCATCTCCCTTATAAAGTGCTAAGCCCCCAGCAATTTCATACCAAACCTTGGCTCGAAGCAAATCTTTATTTTTTTCAAAATTTTTCGCCCTTTTCACAGCGTCTTCTAACGAAACGTCAATTTTCTTCGGGTCGAGAAACATTGTGTTAAGCAAAGCCTCATACACTTCTTTATCGTTACCACAAAGCTTTTCAAGCTCCGTTACTGATTCCTTAGCAGTCTCAACATTTTTCAATGTTTCTTCTTTTTTCTTCCTTCCGAAGAACCTCATGCCAATGCCTCCAATTAAACTAAAATTATATAAAATCTTTAATTTTAAAGGTTTGTCTAACAAGGTGCAAAAACATGCCATATAAGTTCACTTTTGATCTCTCCAGAATTCCACGTCTCTTCTTTACGGAAATTGCAAAGGTTAGCTATCAGAAAGGATTGCATAAGAAAGCTGGTAAGATAGCTCTTGAAATTGTTAAAAGGTTTAAGGTTCAAGAATTAACAGGATTGAATCTCTCAGATGCTGTGCTTTTACTCGAAGACCTTATTGACATACAAGCCAGAAACATCGTGGAAAGGGAAAACTTCATGCAAACTGGAAAAAGAGCTCTTTTTCTACCTCACTGCTCAAGGAAGTACATGGATAACCGTTGCAAAGCAGATTTTAACCCTAAAATCCCCACATACGTTTGTAATCATTGTTCTTCAGATTGCCTTATCCATAAAGCAGTTACAGTTGCTGAAAAGAAGGGTTATGATGTTTACATTTTACCTGGTGGATCATGTATTCCAAAAATTTTGAAAACCAAACATTACGATGGAGTTGTCGGTGTTGCATGCGGAGAAGAAATTAAGTTAGGCGGAGAGATACTACGTAAGTTAGGCATTGCTGGTCAAGCTGTTCCTTTGATAAAAAATGGATGTGCAAACACGTCCTTTAACCTTGAAACATTACTTAAAATCCTCTAAACTTACTTTACAAGTTCTCTTTTCTTCCAACGGAGATTCTTACTTCTACACTTTCTACATTTAACAGCGCTTGGCGCGTTTCTTGCACCGCAATCTCTACATATTTTCATGTAAAGCCTATGTTTCTGGGCTATTGCCTTCTTAATAGGATCCATAACAGGCATTTGACTTCACTTTTATCTAGATTCAAGAACTGCTTACAAATATACTTTTCTAATTAATGAACTATTTCAAGCAGCAACTTTGCGACGTCACTTGGTTTTTCAGCGATTTCAACTCCAGCATTTCTTAAAGTTTCAATTTTCGTCTGTGCTGTTCCAGCCTTTCCCATTATTATAGCCCCTGCATGTCCCATTCTTTTCCCTGGAGGCGCCGTTCTTCCCGCTATAAAGGCGACAACAGGTTTCGGATAGTTCTCTCTGCTTATATATTCAGCTGCAAGTTCTTCTAAGTTTCCGCCAATTTCACCTATTAGAACAACAGCTTTCGTTTGTTTATCCTCCTTAAACATTTCTAAAACGTCAATAAAGTTTAAACCTGTAATTGGGTCTCCTCCAAGTCCCAGACATGTGGATTGACCAAAACCATTTTTTGTTAAACTAGCCGCTATCTCATAGGTTAATGTCCCGCTTCTTGAGATTATTCCAACAGAACCCTTTCTAAATATGTGAGCTGGCATTATTCCAAGTTTACATTCTTCCGGAGTTATTATCCCTGGAGTGTTGGGTCCAATTATTATTGCTTTCTGTTGTTTCGCGAATTCCATCACTGTGATAGCGTCTTTTATTGGTATATGCTCTGTTATTATTACAATTGTTTTTATTCCGTTTTCTAAGGCCTCTAAGGCTGCATCTGCAGCGAATGGAGCTGGAACAAATATTATTGAAGCATCGGCTTCATGTTTTTCTAAGGCTTCTTCAACGGTGTCGTAAACAGGGACTCCTTCAATTTTCATTCCGCCTTTTCCAGGAGTTACGCCTGCAACTATTTTTGTTCCATATTGGAGCATTAATTTAGTGTGAAAGCTTCCTTGTTTTCCAGTTATGCCTTGAACTATTGCCTTTGTTTTTTCATTCACTATTATTGGCAATTTTAAACCTCCCTCTGTTTTGTTAATTGAACTGCTTTCTTAGCTGCTTCCTCCATGCTTTCCAAGACGTGTATGCCTGCCTTTGTGAGAATTTGTTTTCCTTCTTCCTCGTTTGTTCCAACAAGTCTTATAACCATGGGTTTTATCACTCCAACTTTTTCTCTAGCTTTTAAAATTCCCCTTGCAACTTCATCACATCTTGTTATTCCGCCTAAAATGTTTATGAACAATGTTTTAACGTTGGGATCTAATAGAACTATTTTGAGGGCTGCTGCTATTTTTTCGGAGGATGCTCCACCTCCAACATCTAGAAAGTCTGCTGGTTCCCCCCCATAATATTTGATTGTGTCAAGGGTTGCCATAACTAATCCGGCTCCGTTGCCTATTACACCTATATTTCCGTTTAACTTAACGTAGGCTAAGCCGTTTTTAATTGCCTCAACTTCTTGAGGTGTTAATTCACTTTCTCCTTCTAACATTCGTTTTTTGAAGTTTTGATGGCGGAATAAAGCATTATCATCAATTATTATACGGGCATCTGCAGCTTTGAATTCTCCGTCCATCGTTTCTACGAGGGGGTTCATTTCTATAAGTTCTGCATCGTAATCCATGCCAGCTTTATATAAACCTAAAAATATTCGTTCAAGCTTTGTTAATTGTCCATCTTTATATCCCATCTTTTTCGCAATTTGGCGTGCATGAAAAGAGTGGAAACCTCTTTGAGGATTTATATAAAATTTTATAATTTTTTCTGGAGCTTTTTCAGCTACTTCCTCTATTTCCATTCCACCAACAGATGAGGCAACTGCCACGTAAGTTTTATGAAGCCTATCTGTTGTAACACCGAAGTAAAGTTCTCTCTTTATGTTTATTTTTTCTTCAATCCAGACTTTGCGGACCGGTAAACCCTTTATTTTTGATGAAAACAATTTTTCAGCTTTTTCTTCAACTTCAGAGACAGAGACAGCGGAGAGTATTCCGCCAGCTTTTCCTCTTCCAGCAACTAAAACTTGTGCTTTAACCATGAAGGGGGGTTTTAATCTGCTTGCTATTTCACAAGCTTCTTTCGAGTTTTCTGCTAATCCACCATTCGGCGTTGGAACACCATAATTTGCAAGTATTTTTTTAGCTTCGTATTCAAAAAGTTTCATCTCGAATCTACCTTATCGTTTCAATAGCAACATATGATTTGGTTTCTTGTATGCCTTCAATGGTTGAGAGTTCTTTTAAGGCTTCATCAAGATTTTCTTCCTCAACGGTTAAGATGGCGTCAACATCGCCAGCCACCCTAAAGGCTCTCTGAATTTTCAGTTTTCTTATCTTTTCGTATGCCTCATTTCTTTTTGTAGGTGACACTTTAATGAATATGAAAGCTGGAGCTATGGAAATTCCAAGAGCCTTTAATCCCTTGTCTGTTACATCGATGAATCCTCTTCCCGTTTTTATATACCCAAGTTCTCTAAGTCTCCTTAAATGAATGTTTAAGGCTTGTCTACTTATTCCCATTTTTTTTGCAAGTTCGTTTTGCTTTAACTTTAAAGTGTAAGTGGTTGAAGGGACGCCTTCTTCATAAAGCGTTTTTAACAGTTTAATGGAGCGTTTTGTTAGTTCAACTTCCAATTTCTCATTCTCCTGACATTTTAACTTTACATTTGTATTCATTATTTAAACATTTAGCAAAAATGTGAAGTAAACTTATATTTGTTTATATTTTTCAAAAATGGAGGATAGAACTTAAAACCGTAACGTATTTATTTATCAATAAAATCGTTATGAAGCCGTAAAGAATAGAAAAAGAGGAGCGAGGCGGTACAAATGTCTGAAACAAATTCAGTGTTGATCGGGAGAAAGCCAGTAATGAACTATGTGCTGGCTTGCATAACCCTCTTTCACGGCGGAGCAAAAGAGGTAAGTGTGAAAGCGAGAGGAAGAGCCATCAGCCGTGCTGTTGACGTCGTTGAAGTCGTGAGACGTCGGTTCCTACCAGACGTGAAGATAAAGAAAGTAGGTATTGGAACAGAGCAGGTGGCACCCAGAGAAGAGGGTGGCACGCCCACCAACGTCAGCACAATCGAGATAACGCTGGAACGTTAAAGTTAAAACCTTAAAATCAAAGCTCCGCCGCCCCTCCTTTATTTGTGGAGGGTAACTTCTAAGTGAAAACTGTACTCTGTAATTTCTGCTTGAAAACAGGGATGCTTTGTCCGAAATGTCAAGCTAAGGTTGATTCTGGCGAAGTCACCGAACTGGATTTAAAAATTGCACGTTTCCTTTTGTCTTTAGAAGAAAAATATCCCTCCCTTCAGAATGTTTATTTTCATAAAGCCCTAGATACGGATAACACTTTGGCAATAATAGTTGGTAAAGGAGATGTTCCACGTCTTTTAAGTTACGGTGGAAAGATAATTAAGGCTCTTGCAAAGAAAACTGGAAAAAATATTCGTGTTTTAGAAAACGGTGTTGATGATAGAAAATTTCTTGAGGATTTGTTTGCTCCTTTAAGCATAGTTACAATAAACACTATTTGGTTGCCTGATGGAACAACTGAGACCAGAGTTATTTTAAGGGGGAGAAGAGGGAGAAGGGTTCCTTTTAATCTTAAAGCTTTAAAGGATATAGCTCGTAAAGTTCGAAATATAACACTTCGTGTAGAGTTTGCAGATTAAATTGAGTGTGAAAACCATGCATTTAGATTCAATAGGTGATTGGCAGAGAACTCATTATTCCGTTGAAGTTAAACCTGAACTTGAAGGTCAAGAAGTAACCCTTTTTGGCTGGGTTCAAGAAATAAGGGATTTAGGTGGAATACGATTCGTAATTTTGCAGGATAGGGAAGGAACGGTTCAGATAACTCTTCCTAAAAAGAAAGTAAGCAGCGAAGTGCTATCGAAATCTAACCTTATACAAAAAAGGTTCAGCGTAGCGGTAAAAGGAATTGTGAAAAAAACTGAAATAACGCCCCGAGGGGTCGAAGTAATACCGAAGGAGATAAAAATCTTAAGCACGGCAGCCAAACTTTTACCCTTAGATATAACGGGAAAAACACCAGCACATATAGACGCCAGACTTAACGCTAGAGCTTTAGACCTATGTAGAAAAGAAAGTATAGCCATATTCAAAGTTCAACATGTTGCTGTGCAGGCAATTAGAGAATTTCTATTTGAAAAAGGCTTCATAGAAGTTCACACTCCAAGAATAATTGCATCAGCAACTGAAGGGGGAGCAGCTCTTTTTCCTGTAAAATACTTCGATAAAAAGGCGTTTCTAGCTCAAAGTCCCCAATTATACAAGGAGGAGCTCGTCATGAGCTTTGAAAAAGTTTTTGAGATAGGCCCGTTCTTTAGAGCTGAAGAATCTCACACTAGGAGACATTTAAGCGAATTTGTCTCAATAGATATTGAACAAGCCTTCGCTTCAGCTGAAGACGTTATGAAACTTCTTGAAAACCTTATGCAACATGTATGTAAAGTCGTTAATGAGAAATGTGAGAAGGAGTTAACCACTCTTAAACATGAAGTTGAAATTCCAAAACTTCCTTTCAAACGCTTAACCTACAACGATGTTCTTAAAGAACTTGAAAAGGAAAAAATTGAAATTCCATGGGGAGAAGACATACCAACTCCAGCCTTCAGAACTATCGGTAAAAAACATCCATACTTCTATTTCATAATTGATTGGCCAACCCATTCAAAGGCTTTTTACATAAAACCGAAAGATGAAAAACCGGAAATCTGTGAAGGCTTCGATTTAATGTGGAGCTGGATAGAATTAGCTTCCGGAGGAACGAGGATAGCTGATAAAGAACTCCTAAAGAAACGTTTAAAGGAAAAAGGGTTAAACCCTGAATCCTTCAAACATCATTTACAAGCTTTTGATTATGGAATGCCTCCTCATGCGGGATGGGCAATAGGATTGGAAAGGTTAACTATGATGCTTACTGGCAAGAAGAATATAAGGGAAGTCACCCTTTTCCCAAGAGACAAATTCAGATTAACACCATAACCTTATTTTCACTTTTAGCCATTAAAAAGCCCAAAAACTGATTGAAGCAGACTTGAGATGTTGCATATACAATGATAACTACTGTTTAGGAAGCGGAAATTATAGGGTAAATTCCCATTTGCACAAAAAACTGGAGATTTCTCCCGCAAACCCCCATTTTTTGTGGAACGTTCACACGATTCTATAAACTTTATGGAAAGGCGTTTTTCAGAA
>PIYF01000017.1:0-3129 GCA_003601875.1 Candidatus Bathyarchaeota archaeon
CAATGTGCTTAGCATCCTTAACTTCCTCAGCAACTACAGCAACCCTTCCAAAACCACCGTAAGAGAAAAATGCATAAAAAGCTCCATAAATGACCCCTAACAAACCAAATTTTGGAGAGAAAAAAGGTGTAAAGTTAGAAGGGTTCACATACATTAAACCGAAGAATACAAAAAATAACAAAACAAGAAGCTTCGCTAAAACTAAAGCGTTATTAAGCATAGCTGATTGACGGATCCCTAAAAAATTAAGCAAAGTGAAAAATATACAGATAACAACAGCAACAACCTTAACCGAAATAAATGGAAAAAAAGCCGCCAGATAATAGGCAAACCCTAAAGAAACAGCAGCTCCTCCAAAAATATTGGACAGCATCCACATCCAACCCGTTAGAAAACCTGCAAAAGGAGAAATTAACTGATATGCAAACTCATAAACGCTTCCCTCCCTTGGAATTTGAAAAGAAAGTTCAGCAAAGCTTAAAGCAGTAAATAATGCAATGACTGCTGCAACGGATAAGGATATCACAAGAGCTGGACCTGCAAACCCAGCTACAATGCCAGTAACAACAAATATTCCTCCACCAACAATTGCGCCGATGCTTATAGCCGTAGCATCAAGTAAACCTAAAGAAGGTTTAAACCTTTGCTCATCCTCTTTAAACATTTAATTCACATCCTTGTAAATTTTGTTAACCCTTTAATGGACTAGAAACGTATTGGGATTGAAAGCTTTAAGCTTTCATCTTTTTTATGAGGGATTAAAATCTTCTCTTCAAAATTTCCTCTTCTTAAAATTTCTTTAAAAACTTCTATTAATGGTTCCTTTCTTGAACAAAAGATAACTTCACCATTCATATTAGTCCATATATTCAAACCTCTCGTTTTTCCCTTGTGAATAAAATGCAAAATTAAGTGTTCTTTGCTAATTTGCAGCAAGCTTATAGCATTTGAACCTTTCAAATCGGCGAAAAGTTTGTTTAGAGCCTTTGAACTTTCAGACTCTTCCATTAAAAGCTGTTCAAAATAATGTGGAATTACTTCCGAATCAATTAACTTAATTTTTTCAGATTCAAAGGAATGCACTTGGAAAAGTTGACCTTTAATCTCCTTATAATTTTCAACATTTCCGTTATGGGCTGAAACAATAGTTAAGTTCGGGTAACATTGCGCAATGTATGGTTGAGCAGCCTCTTTAAATTTAGCTGTTTCCATAAACTTTTCGCTGGGCATACGCACGTGACCGATCAAAATTGACACTTTGCAGGGCTTCACCATGTTAGATAACATTTTTACAGGAGAAAAACTGTTAACTTTCCCTGTTTTCTTGTAAATTATTTTATCAGATTGAAAAGTAACCAAACCTGCTCCAAAACCTCCAACAGGCCTCGTTTCATCTGGATATTTATGAACCTCTAATTTTTCAAGAAGTTTTAAAGCCATAGCTATTGAAATTTTTCGTTTTAAAGCAAATCCAAATATACCGCACATAAGTTTACATCTCAATAACAGTTAAAAACAAAATAATTGTTTATTAGTGGTTGGCGATGAAGTTATCGAGGTACGATGACTTTATGGATGATTGCTTCATTCACTGAGCCTTTTAAAGAGTTTACAATTACATTATAGGCTAGATAATCGGTGAAATTAATCTTAGATTAGAGTTCAGTTTACGGTTCAGACGGCCCTGTTATGTAAGCCCATATGCTTACTAAGGCTAATGTTAGGCATGCTCCTGCAAGTCCTGAGAGGACATATTTCGCACTGAAGAAAGCTGGCAGTATTTTCACTAGGGTTGGTACAACATATTCCGCTGCTAGTTGAGCTATGACTCCCGCTAGAAAACCTAAGAGCGCTACTAACCCGAAAACCTTTAATCTTTCACCCAAATTTTTCACCCTTGATTACAATTGAGTTCTAAGCCTCTTTTTAGTCTAACTTACACATTTCTGTTTATTCTAATGAAAAGAAGTGGGAAGTCTTTTCATTGTAAAATTAAAGCTCAAAACATTTTTAGAATCGACATATAGGCTAGGTATATACGTGGATATTTTCAGCATATTAGCAATGTATAAGATTTGTTAAAACAAACTCAATTCTCGGAGGTATAGATTTGTCAGAAAGGTTTACAAAAAGATGGGAAGATAGACGCGACCAGCAAACTTTCACGGAAAGAATAAAGGAAGCTGTTAGGCCGCCAGGTCCATTAAAGCCGAGGTTAGATCAAGCCATCAGGCGTATAGAGATTCAAATTCAAAGGTTGGATAAAGCTAGTGAAAGGTTTAGTCAGAGGGATAAATCCATATTTGCAAGGATAGTTGACGCTTACACCAAACATGATATGGCGAGAGCAAACGTGTTTGCTAATGAACTGGCTGAAATTCGGAAAATGGAAAGAATGATAATGCATGCAAGGTTAGCCCTTGAACAAATCGTGTTAAGATTAAGAACCGTTTCAGAGCTTGGAGACATCGTTTCAACACTTGGTCCAGCGATAGGTGTTTTAAGGAAAGTTCAAACTGGAATGGCTAATGTGTTCCCTGAAGCTGACAGAGAACTTGGACAGATAGGCAATCTGTTAAGCGGCATAATGGTTGAGGCGGGGCAAAACACTGGAATGACAATAGACTTTGAAGCAGCTAATGAAGACGCCCAAAAAATTCTCACAGAAGCTGCAACAGTAGCTGAACAGAAAATCAAGGAGAAGTTCCCGGAGCTTCCATCAGGAATCCCAACGGTTCCAACGGGAGAAAAAGCCCCGGAAACATCTTAATTTAGGAGAGGATTGTCATATGACGGAAAATTCCAGCTTTTTTCTATCAATAGGCAAAGAAGTTAAAGATGAGTATGGACGAGTGTTAGGGAAAGTTGCATCCTTCGCTATAAGTCCAAACGGAAGTTTCGATTCAATCTATGTTAGACAGAACGATGGAAAATTCGTTAAATACCCCGCTGAACATGTGAAAATTGAAGATTCAGGAATAACAATTTTATCAAAAGTCAAAATTAAAGTCGAAAATTTATGTAACCAAATACCATTGATATGGCGCAAGGATCAAGCATTAAAAGAATTAGTTGAGAAAAAGAAGATTTCACAAGAGGTATACGAAGATTTACACAGAAGTTTCGATG
>PIYF01000017.1:3196-13061 GCA_003601875.1 Candidatus Bathyarchaeota archaeon
GAAGAAATTGACAAGTGTTCCCAGGAAATTAAAGAGTTAAACTACGCTCTTGTCAACCTTGAAATTGAACATGAAATAGGAAAAATTAACGACCAAGCTTATCAGAATGCTTTCTTAACAATACAGGAATGTCTAAAAAGAACTAACATGGAAAAAACCGATTTAGAAACTTTAAGGAACACACTTTCAAACATGCTTTTAGGAGAAAAACATGAGCAGCCAGAAATTAAAATCGAGGGTGAAGAGGTAAAAAAGGAAAAAGAGAAAGGCGAACAAAAAGCTGAGGAAAAACCTGCTGCATCTCCAAATCTTCCAGAACCGCCAGTAGTGGTTTACGTGAAGGAAGTAGGACAGTCAGGCGAGGCTTAAACTCTGAACTGTAGCGGGCGGAGGGATATCTGATGAAGGGAATATTCCGTAAAGACCCTCCACCACTGCAGGAAGTGATAACAAAGTCTATTCAAAAGTTAAAAGTTCAACATTACAAGCTTGAACAGGTTTCTTTCAGATTAAAAACGCGTGATAGAAAACTATTTCAAACGTGTGTTCACGCTTTAAAAAACAATCGGAAAGACAAAGCGACAATATGTGCTAACGAACTTGCAGAGGTTAGAAAACTTCTAAAATTCCTATATCACGTAGAGTTGTCGATAGAAAGAGTTATCTTAAGACTTGAAACAGTGAAGGAATTAAGCGATATAATCATAGATTTGAAACCAGCCCTTCAAATTCTTAAAAAAGTTTCAAAACAACTGTCTGAATTTCTACCCGATGTTTCAACAGAACTTAGCAAGGTAAATGATACAATAAGCGAAACATTGTATTCAGCGAGATTGACAACCGATGAATCGGTTATCCCCGTGGATAAAACAACGCCTGAAGGGGAACAGATACTTAAGGAAGTTTCAAACTTTCTAGAGGAGAAAATTGCTGAAAAACTTCCCGAACCGCCCGCTACCATTAAAGAGGAAGAACCTCAAAGAGAAGCCCCTGTTAAACAACTTGTGGCTTTAGCGACAGCTTGTTCCCAAACAGTTGGTCAAGAAACTGTTAGAAACGAAGAAAAAACTTCTCAAAGCCTATTTTCCTATAGAAACGCTGAAATTCAAGAGGTCTCTTTAAAAGTTGAAAAGTCTTCTTTGGAGGATGCTGTTCTGGAATATGTGAAAAAAAGTAATGGTGAAATAGACTTGATGAGATGTTCAGTTGAATTGAAAACCTCACCTGAAGACGTTAAAAAAGCTCTTAAAAAACTTGGGGATGAAGGTAAAATAAAAATTGAAGCAAAGACCAGGTGATGGAATGAAACCTATGAAGGCTTCTCAAGAACTTGAAAAGTCAGCCACAAATTATGCTTTAGAAGCTGTTCGTTTGGACAAGCAAGGTTCAAAGGGTATGGCTATCACTATGTATCAGAAAGCCATTGAAAGCCTTTTGAAACTTGTGCAACTTTATCCAGAATACAGTTTAAACAAGGTTTACATTCAAAGAGCTATAGCTTATCAGGAACGGATAAAGGCTTTACAAGGAGCTGCAACCCCTATGCAACCTCAAATTGAAGCTAAAACAGCTGAAGAAGCAAAGACAGGTGGAGGTGGAGAAACAAAGGCAAGCTATGAAGAATTAATAGTTAAGGAAAAGCCTAGCGTGAAATGGGAGGAAGTTGTCGGTTTAGAACATGCAAAAAGGGCGATAAAAGAAGCAATAGTTTACCCTGTTCAGAGACCAGACCTATTCCCATTAGGATGGCCTAGAGGAATCCTCCTTTTCGGTCCTCCAGGTTGTGGAAAAACTCTTTTGGCAGCAGCTGTTGCTACAGAGATAGATGCAGCTTTCATATCTATTGATGCAGCTTCAATAATGTCTAAATGGTTAGGAGAAGCTGAAAAAAATGTGGCTAGACTTTTCGAATCTGCAAGGAAATCAGCCCTTAAAGGTAAACCGGCAATAGTTTTTATTGACGAGTTAGATTCACTTATGGGAAAACATTCAAATGAAGTTGGCGGTGAAGTTCGCGTAAGAAACCAGTTCTTGAAAGAGATGGATGGCATAATAGATAAGGGTAAAAAGTTACACGTTTATGTTATTGGAGCGACAAATAAACCTTGGGATTTAGACTGGCCCTTCATAAGAAGATTTCAGAAGAGAATTCTGGTGCCCCTTCCAGATCATCATGCAAGACTTATGATGTTCAAGCTTTACACAAGCAATTTGAAGCTTGCACCAGATGTGGATTTACATGAGTTGGCTAGACTTTCAGAAGGTTTCTCTGGAAGCGACATAAAAGACGTTTGCCAATCTGCCCATTTGAAAGTTATAGGTGAATTTTTTGAGTCAGGTCAAGCTTCAAATAAGTTGGCAACACCGAGGCCGTTAAGAATGGATGATTTCAGACAGATACTTGAAGAGAGAAAGCCAAGTGTTTCGTTAGATATGATAGCTTCATATAACCGCTGGTTTGAAGCTTTCAAAGCACTTTAGGAGGCTGCTTGATGGAAAGGTTTGGAGAAATTGTTCCTTTCTACTTTTTGGAAAAACTCTCCTTTCTCCCTTCTCCCCTCCCTAAAACTCCAAACCCCATACACAAGCAGCCAATTTAATAACTCATTATTCTCTTCTTTTTACGCTTAACTCTATAACTTCGTCTCCCCTAATTTCAACTCCCTTTAAAGTTGAAAGCATAGCTAAAATTGTTTTCCTTATAATTCTCTGAACAAAGGGAACCATCCTTAAATTTTCGCCGTTTATCTTAACTGTTAACCCTTCATTTTCTTTTCTTTTTTCCGACAAGATTCTCCACCATCCCTACAAGTTTCTCAAAATCCTTTTCAATGTTAAAGTAAGGAACGTTTAAATTTAGGTTTTCTCTAGAGAAAAATCCTGCAAAAGCTAAAATTGAATTAAAACGTTTTGAAGCGTTTAAAGCCTCTTCAACTGATTTAACAGCAACAATTTTCGGCACTTCCATTCTTTTTGCTACTAGTTCTTTAAAACCCTCCAAGAAAATTATGTCAACATCTCCACATTGATCAATAATTTCCTTAAGTGTAAAATTCCCTGTATCAACATCTTTTATTATCGCCACTTCCTTAGGTGCAACGCTAACAACCTTCAGGGCTCCAGCCTTTCTGAATCTCCAAGTGTCCTTTCCTTCACTGTCAATTGTGAAGTTTGGTTCCGGAATATGTTTGACAGCTGCAATTCTATATCCTTTTCTTGAAAATTTTCTTATCAAGCTTTCAATTATCATGGTTTTTCCTGAATTTTTACTTCCAACAACAGCTACAATTATCAAAACATTTCACCAGTAATTTCTTCTTCAAATATTCTTTTAAACACCTTTATATCAACATCAAGTTTCTCAGCTAATAACCTAACCCATTTTAGATAACTGCGAAACGCCTCCTTGAGAATTTCACATTTCTCCTCATCTGACAACTTTTCCTCCTCAATCAGTAAAAGGGCAATCCATCTTCCAAAATCTGACAAGGTATAAGATTTTTTCCAAACAGTTCGATTTTCAACCTTAACCTTTTCCATATGTTCCTCAAAAATCCCAAAGTTTGTTAAGGATTTCAAATGTTCAATTAACGTTTTATTTGAGTATGGAAGCTTTTCAACAATGTTTTTTTGATAAATTTTTCTAGAAAATCCTTGGCTAATTGCAAATTTTAATATGTCAATGACTGCTTTTGAGCCGAAAATTGATTGAAGCACCACGGTTTTCTGTTTAGATGGAAGAAAAATAATGTAAGGATAAACTTTTATCTTTGAATTCAAATTTTACACCAATTATTTTGTTAACTCTGATGATTTTCTATTTTTCCCTTTTTGGATGAGTGGCGAAAAATATTCTTCCAACAGACATGATTATTGCTACTCCTACAATAGTGGCAATAATTGTGAAAATTGTTCTTTCAATAGCTGTTATAGGCACATAAAGCATGAAGAGGTCGCCCAACGTTGGGTTAGCTATCATATCATGCATCCAGCTTGGAAATGGATCCTTCCAAGGAAAACCTAGGGTTATAGTCATCCCAATGTTTCTTAAAGAGTTTCTGAAAGCTTTTAAGTCGAAGACGAAGTTTAGAGCTGTTATAAACATAAGGTTGCCCCACATTTGGTCAGCCATTACTCCAGCAAAGCTAGTGATGGCTACTCCAAGAGTTACAAGCTTCTTTGATGTGCCATTTAAAAAATCAAAGATTTTTCCTCTAAAAATAAGAATTAATGCTAATGCTGGTATATGGAGGAAGAAGGGATAAAATGGAGCTTCAAAACCTACTGGTGTCGTATACCAGAGGATAATCAGTAAGGTAAGGGTTATAGCGGAAAATTTCCAGTTAGCCCATCTTGATTTCCTGGCAAGGAAACCAGCGGTTAACGCTGCAAAAGCTCCAGCTGGAACAAGCAGCAATCCAAAAACGGTTGTTTTCGGAATAATCCACGAGACAAGGTTTCCTATGAGGACTGCTAAAGCACCTATCCATGGTCCAAGGAGAATTCCAGCCAATGGATATAGGGGAACAGAAAACTCTATTGTTGCTGTTTGAACACCGAAAATTATTGGAATTCCTCGAAGTCTTGTAATTATTACGATTAAGGCTGCAAAGACTGCTGTTAACGCTGCTTCTTTAGCTGTGAGAATGGGCTTATCATGATGTGTCATTAATTACATCTCAAAGTAGAAAACTACACAACTTCCATAAAAGATTTACCTTAAAATGAACAATCTATCAATAAACTAGTAGTGAAATAATGGTGAAAAATGAAAATGATCTTGGTAACTGGGAGGACGTTAAAACAAGGGTTCTGGAAGGAGCAGGGGAAATTCTCAGAAAATTACTTGGAAAACGTTACTGTTTGCTATTTAGATGAAGATTCCATGAAGAAACTGGGAATAGAGGAAGGAGAAACAGTTAGAATATCAACAAAACATGGTTCCACTATTTTGAAAGCATTGAAATTTCACGGTGAACAACCTAACATAGTTTTTGTTCCTTACAGTCCATGGATAAATAACATTGTGAATCCTGATACAAATGGTGTTGGTATGCCTTCCCTTAAGGGAATTCCAGCGGAAGTTGAACCAGTTAAAGGGGGACATGTTCTAAAGTTGGAGGAACTTCTAAGAGGAATTTTGGGAAGTCGTAATGATGGAGGTTTTTAAAGCCGTTACTTGTCCAGTTTGTGCTTGTCTTTGTGATGATTTAGAGGTAACTGTTGATAAGGGGAAAATAGTTGATGTTAAAAATGGATGCGCCTTTTCAAAGTCTAAACTTTTAAATTATAATGGCAAACAAAGAGTTTTGAAGCCTTTAATTAGAAAAGGAAACGATTTTGCTGAGGTTTCATACGATGAAGCTGTAAAGCAAGCGGCAAAATTGTTAACTGAAGCTAATTATCCGCTTTTTTACGGTTGGAGCATGACAAGCTGTGAAGCTATAAGGGTTGGAATAGAACTTGCTGAAGAGATAGGCGGGGTTATAGACACCACTTCAACAATTTGTCATGGACCATCAACCCTTGGAATTCAAGATGTTGGATTGGTTTCTTCAACCCTTGGACAAGTTAGACATAGAGCTGACTTAATCATTTATTGGGGAAGTAACCCGCTTATTGCACATCCAAGACATATGGAAAGATATACAGTTTTTTCTAAGGGAAGATTTCAAGAAAAGAGGAAACTTGTTGTTGTGGATGTTAGAGAAACTGAGACAGCGAAAAAAGCTGATCTTTTCATAAGGATTGAACCAAATAAGGATTTTGAAGTTTTACAAGCCTTGAGGGTTCTGATAAGAGACGATGAATTGGATGTTGAAAAGGTTGCAGGGATACCCGTAGCAACCCTTGAAAAGTTGGCGGAAATGATGGTTGAATGTAAGTTTGGAGCCTTATTTTTCGGGTCTGGATTAACAATGACTGAAGGGAAAAACCGAAATGTTGACGCTGCCATCTCCCTTATTCGAGACTTAAACAGAATAACAAAGTTTATAATAATGCCTATGAGAGGACATTTCAACGTTACAGGCGCCGACATGGTTTTCACATGGCAAACAGGATTCCCATATGCAGTTGACTTCTCTATGGGTTACCCACGCTACAACCCTGGAGAAACTTCAGCCATAGACATTTTACTACGCCAGGAATCTGATGCGGCTTTAGTTGTGGCTTCTGATCCTGTTGCAACTCTGCCGAGGAAGGCTGCTGAACATCTAGTGAAAAATCCATTGATAGTTGTTGACCCTCACATGAGTGCTACCGCAAAACTGGCTGATATTGTTTTACCGTCAACATTTGTAGGAATAGAAGCCAAGGGAACAGCTTATCGCATGGACAATGTTCCCTTACCCCTAAAAAAAATTGTTGAACCACCAACGGGAATTTTATCTGATGAGGATATTCTAAGTAAGATTCTTTTTGAAGTTAGAAGATTAAAGGAGAACGCTTCATAGTGGAACTTATAATAAGAAACGGCTTCGTTTTCGATCCATTAAACAAGGTTGAAGGAGAGAAGATGGATGTTTTTGTGAAAGATGGAAAAATAGTTGAAAAGGTTGATGAATGTAAAGCGAAGGTAATAGATGCTTCTGGAATGATGGTTTTACCTGGAGGAGTTGACCTTCACTGCCATATTGCCGGCTCAGAAGTTAACGCTGGTAGACTTCTAAGACCTGAAGACCACTTTAAGAATTTTGAAAGAAAAACTCGTGTGACAAGATCTGGAAGTGGACATTCTGTTCCATCAACCTTCACAACTGGCTACCGATATGCAAGGATGGGATATACAACAATTATGAATCCTGCCATGCCACCGTTGGAAGCCAAGCATACTCATGACGAATTGAATGACACACCGATGGTTGATAAGGGTTCGTATACTCTTCTAACAGATTGGTGGTTCATCCTTGAATGTTTAGAGAATGGAAAAATTGAGGAATGCGTCAGATATGCGGCTTGGATTTTAAAGGCAACAAAGGGTTACGCTATAAAAATAGTTAATCCTGGAGGAATCGAAGCTTGGGGTTTCGGTAGGAACGTTCAAAGTTTAGATGATCCGGTTCCATACTTCAATGTGACTCCTAGGGAAATTATAAGGGCACTTTGCAAAGTGAACAATTGGTTAGGTTTACCGCATACAATTCACCTTCACACAAACAACCTTGGAAAACCTGGAAATTACATTACAACTTTAGAAACTATGAAATGTGTTGAAGATTTAGCCCTTAAAGATAAACCAGTAATTCATATAACTCACTGTCAATTCAGCTCTTTTAAGGGGTCGAACTGGAGGAACTTAAGGTCTGGAGCTGAAGAAATTGCACGGTATGTCAACAATCATTCCCATGTAACTCTAGATATGGGACAAGTAATTTTCACAAATACAACAACAATGACTGCTGACGCTCCATTTCAATTTACACTCCACCAGCTAACTGGAAACAAATGGATGAATCATGACGTAGAAACTGAAACAAGTTCAGGGATAGTTCCATTCCGTTACAAACGCAAAAACTTTGTCCATGCAATGCAATGGTCTATAGGACTTGAACTAGCATTATTAGTTGATAATCCATGGAAAATATTTTTAACAACAGACCATCCAAACGCTGGACCCTTTACAGCCTATCCGAGAATAATATCTTGGCTTGTAAGCAGAAAAGCTCGAGAATCAACCTTTAAAAAAATTAGTTTGAAAGCGCAAAGGAAAAGTTTGCTTCCATCCATAACTAGAGAATTAACCCTTTATGAAATTACGATAATGACCCGTAGTGGACAAGCGAAAGTTTTAGGATTAAAAAATAAGGGACATTTAGGGGTTGGAGCAGATGCTGACGTAGCCATATACAATTTAAATCCAGAAGCTATAGACCCGTCAAAAGATTATAAAGAAGTGAGAAAAGCATTCAGAAATGCTGTTTACACAATAAAAAATGGGGAAATTGTCGTGAAAAATGGAGAAATAACGAAACATGTTAATGGAGCAACATTATGGGTTAACTTGCAAACTTCTGAACAAAAATTGTTCAATGAAAAGTTAAAGGAAAAGTTTAGAGATTACTGGACAGTGGAATATGAAAACTATGCTGTGGAAGAAAACAGACTCAAAATTTCAAACCCAATAAATGTTGAGGCAAAAATTTAATGATAAGCCTCCAATTGAAAAATTCGTTAAAATTTCCAGTAACAGCTAAATGTATAAGCCCAGATGCTCTTCAAGATAAAAGTTTAGAAGAGATAGAAAAACTGAAAATTTGGGTTGGAAACAAAAAGAAAGAACTTAGAGAACTGTTTAAAATTGAAATTAGGGGAAGTGAAAGAGAGGTTATACATGTTTATGGAGACTTAACAAAGGTTAGAGGAATAGGGGCAGAGATGACTATGGGAGAACTGACAATTCATGGAAACACGGGAATGCACCTTGGTGAAGAAATGAAAGGAGGAAAAATAATTGTTTACGGAAACACAGGCGACTGGACTGGTTCAATGATGAAGAATGGAACAATTGAAATTTATGGTAATACTGGAAACTATTTAGGTGCACCATATCGTGGATTGGATAAGGGAATGAGTGGAGGAAAAATCATAGTTCATGGAAACGTTAAAAACGAAGCTGGAGCCTACATGCAAAACGGAATAATAAGAGTTTATGGAAGCGCAGGTCAATTCGCTGGGTTAAGAATGAAGGATGGAACAATTTACATCCAGAAAAAGTGTGGAGAAAGAGTAGGTGCAAACATGAGGGGTGGAAAAATAATTGTTCAAGGATTCTTAAAATCTGTTTTACCAACATTCACAATTGAAGATTTAAGAGATAAAGTGAAAATTGAAAATGAAGAAATCATAAAAGAACCGTTTTACCTTTTTCTCGGAGATTTAGCTGAAGACGGAAAGGGAAAACTCTACATTTCAAAAAAGAAAAATCCTCACTTAAATTTTTACGAAAAATTTCTTGAAGGAGAAAAAATTGAGTAAAATAAGTGTGAACACTCTTGCTTGGAAACTTTTAGAAAAAATGCTTAAAAGCAGAGAATTTTACAACGTGAAAGTTGAAAAGACAAGTTTTGGAACAACAATCGTGGATGCTGGAATAAACACTCGTGGAGGATTTCAAGCTGGAAAAATAATAGCTGAAATCTCCATGGGTGGATGTGGAAAAACTGAACTTTCACATATAAGCTACGATGAAAACCTTGTTCTTCCAGCAATATCCGTGTATACAGATCACCCGTCCATTGCAACATTAGCCTCCCAATTTGCTGGTTGGCGAATAAAATATAGAGATTATTCAGCCATAGGTTCAGGTCCAGCTAGAGCCTTAGCTTTAAAACCTAAGGAAATTTATGAAAAAATCGGTTATAGGGATCATGCTGAAAAGGCTGTTTTAATTTTAGAAACGGAGAAAAAACCACCTGAAAATGTAATTAGAGAAATTGCTGAAGAATGTAACGTTTCAATGAAAAATTTAGCCATAATTTTAACGCCTACAACAAGTATTGCCGGAGTGGTTCAAGTTTCAGCGAGAATTGTTGAAACAGGAATCCATAAATTGAAAATGCTTGGTTTAAACCCAAACAATGTTTTATTTGCGTCCGGATACGCTCCAATACCGCCTGTGCATCCGAAATTCGAAAAGGCCATAGCTGTGACAAATGATGCCATACTTTACGGAGGAATCTTCCAATGCACAGTTAGCTACAAGGATGATGAGGAAAAACTTAGACAAATAGTTGATAAAGCCCCATCAAAAAGTTCTGATGCTTATGGAAAACCATTCTTTGAAATTTTCAGAAATGCAAAATATGACTTCTACAAAATCGACCCAAACCTTTTCGCTCCAGCCCTCATAATTGTTAACAATTCG
>PIYF01000018.1 GCA_003601875.1 Candidatus Bathyarchaeota archaeon
ACTTCAAGTATGCTGACATTTTTTAGGAAACGTAATGCTTCCCAATTTTTTAAAGCCTCTTTATTCGTTATTTCCTCGGCTTTTCCAGCTAAGACCACGGTAACCTTAAAACCCATCGATGAAAGGTGACGGGCAACCACAAAGCCGTCACCTCCATTTCCACCTAAACCGCAAAAAATTAGCACAGATTTGTTAGGTTTAAATCTAGACGCTATTTCCACTGCTATGTTTTGTCCAGCGTTCTCCATTAGTTGAAGCCTTGAAATGCCGAAGTATTCAGCGTTTAATTCTAAAGCATGCATCTCCCTACTTGTTACAGTTTCTTTCATACTGCAACCCTTTTATATGCTCTTATAGTTTAAAAGAAAATTTAAACTTCCCTACTTGAAATTTTCAAGGAAAAATATTTTAGTCAACAAAATTTAACAAATAGTCGAGGAGTTGAAATTGCCAACAGCTTTCGTTTTAATAAACACTGAAATAGGTTCGGAGAATGAAGTTTTAGAAAAACTGAAAACAGTTGAAGGAGTAGAAGAAGCCTTCGCTGTTTACGGAGTCTACGATATAATTGCAAGAGTTAAAGCTGACACAATGGATAGACTTAAAGAAATTGTAACCTGGCGTATCAGACGACTTGACAAGGTGAGATCAACACTCACAATGATTGTGGTTGAAGGACAAAAATAGCAGCTTTTTCCTCCTTTTTATCTTAACATGGCAACCTTCAAATTTTAGTTTAGAACAACTAGCTACACAATGACAGAGAAAATCATGCATATAGGGTTAGATGATACAGACTCGCCGAGGAAGGGTTGCACAACATATATAGCAGCCCTCCTAGTGGAAAAACTTCTAAAATTAAAAGTTGAATTCATCGATTATCCAAACCTTATAAGGTTAAACCCAAACGTTCCTTGGAAAACAAGAGGAAACGGAGCTTTATGCCTAAGAATAAAGTTTAATGAGAACGTTGAGGATTTAATAAAAGAAACCGTTATAAACACTGTGGAGGAACATGCAGACTTAGAATTTAAAGGGACAGACCCAGGTATAGTGTTTTTTAAAAAAGCTAAAATTCCAAGGGAGATTAAAGATTTTTCAAAAATGGCTATAACAGGCATTGTGAAACTTGAAGAAGCTTTAAAGCTTTTAAGAAGGTTTAAGGGTGAAGCTTTAGGATTTAAAAAATGTCGTGGAATTATAGGTGGTTTAGCCGCTGTAGGTGAAAATCTTAGAGGAGACTACACCTACGAGATTCTCGTGTATAGAACACCTGAAAATTATGGTTCAAAAAGAAGGGTGGATGAAAAATCAATAATTGAAATGGATGAGAAAACTAGACCATACACTTTTAACAACTTTGACCCTGAAAAAAGAAGGGTGATAATAACTCCAAGAGGTCCAGATCCTGTTCTTTTCGGTATAAGAGGTGAAAATCCTGAAATACTGAAAAAAGCTTTTGAGATGGTTAAAATTTATGAGCCGGTAGAACGTTGGGTTATTTTTAGAACAAATCAGGGAACGGATGCCCATTTAAAACATGTTGAAGATTTAAGCCAGATAAAACCTTATAGTCCAGTCATTGCAAAAGGGAAAGTTGCTGTTGAACCGCGAATAATTCCACGCAGACACGTCGTCTTTTCAATTGAGGATGGAAAAGCAAGGGTGGACTGTGCAGCTTATGAACCTACGGGTTCCCTCCGTAAAGCAGCAATGAAACTTATTAAGGGAGACTATGTGGAAGTTTATGGAAGTGTGCGCTCCCCATCAAAGAATAATCCTTTAACAATAAATCTTGAAAAAATTCGAGTGTTAAAACTTGCATCAAAAATTGTTTATCGAAATCCTAAATGTCCTAAATGTGGAAAACGTTTGAAATCCATGGGGAAAAATAAAGGTTTAAGATGTGAGAAGTGTGGTTTAAGATTTAAAAACTTGAAAAAAGTTGAGGTTAAAGTTAAACGAGAAATCAAGAGGGGATTATACATTACATCGCCGAGGTCTCAAAGACATCTTACAAAACCTTTAAGACGTTATGGGATGGAGAAAAAGAGTGCACATATCAAGTTAATTGATGATTGGCATTTTCCATAGCCTTAATTAATAGTTAAAATGTAAATTACTTTAGCATGGTGGAAGACGATGAGTGTTTTACCTCCTGTAATTTATCAGTTGGGAATAGGAGGTATAAGCGGTTTCATAATTGGATACGCAGCTAAGAAATTAAGTAAACTTATACTCATTTTATTCGGTATATTTGTAGCCTTTCTTTTATATTTGAGTTCAAAAGGAATTATCAGTGTAAACTATGAAGAATTATGGAAAACAATTTATAACATGTTAAGCTATTTAGGTCAAACAGCCCAATGGTTCATCAGTTTCCTCTCTTTCCTACCGTTTATGGGAAGCTTTGTGGTGGGATTAACCCTAGGATTTAAGGCTGGATAGTGAAATATAAATGATGGAACCTTCTAATTCTTTAAAACATTAGCGGAGTTTGCATGTATTGAAAAAGTTTCCCAAAAAAGAATACAGTGTTCCATTCTTTAAAGAAAATGGTTACGTAAGAAAATTGTGTCCAAAATGCGGTGAATATTTTTGGACGCAGAATCCAGATCAAAAGACTTGTGGGGAGGCAACTTCTGAAGGGTGTGCTTTCTACTCGTTCATTAATAATTCTCCAACAAGGAAAAGTTACAGTTTACGGGAAATGCGGGAGACTTTCTTATCATTTTTTGAGAAGCATGGACATACAAGGATAAATCCATATCCAGTTGTTGCAAGATGGAGAGACGACGTCTACTTAACCCATGCAAGCATAATAGATTTTCAACCATACGTAACTGAGGGAATAGCCCCTCCACCAGCGAACCCTCTAGTAATTGTTCAACCCTGCATTCGCCTTGTGGACATTTCAAACACTGGTCCAACCTTCGGAAGACACTTAACAATTTTTGAAATGGGCGGACACCACGCTTTTAATCATCCAGAGAAAAAGGTGTACTGGAAAGATCAAACCATAAGATTTCATCATGAGTTCATCACAGAAGTTTTAGGTGTAAAATCAGAAGAAGTCATTTATAAAGAGGGTGTTTGGTCAGGTGGAGGAAACGCTGGACCAGATGTTGAATGCATTATTCGAGGATTAGAGGTTGCTACTCTAGTATTTATGAAATATAAGGTTGTTAACGGTAAATTTGTTAAATTACCCATTTTAACCGTTGACACTGGTTATGGAATAGACAGATACGCATGGCTTTCTCAAGGTGTACCAAGCTGTTTCCAAGCAATATATGGAGACATACTTGAAAAAATGTTCAAAATGGCTGGAATAAAAGAAATTGACAACAAATTATTGTCAAAGGTAGCGAAATTTTCTGGACTTGTCAGCTTGGATAGGACAGCCAGCAGGCTGGATGCCAGAAGACAGATAGCTAAAAAAGTTGATATGCCCATTGAAGAGTTAGACAAAATTTTACTTCCCATCGAAAACGTTTTCGCCGTTGCCGACCATACAAAATGTTTAAGCTTCATTCTCGCAGAGGGCGTCATTCCATCAAACGTTCAAGAAGGATATTTGGCAAGGCTTCTATTCCGCAGAATATATAGGCTTCTAAAGATGCTTGGGATACAAGATAAATTGTACGACATTGTAGATATGCAGATTAATTACTGGTCAAAAGATTACCCCCACCTTAAAGAGATGCGAAACGAAATAATGGAGATATTATCAGTTGAAGAAGAAAAATTTAGAGAAACAATCAAAAGAGGGGAAGGACTGGTTAAAAGAATCATCAAAGAATTGAAAAACAAGAAAATAATGAAGGTTCCGGCTGAAAGGCTGACAGAACTTTATGATTCTCATGGGCTTCCACCAGAAATCGTTAAGGAAATATCAGAGAAAGAAGGATTAAAAACGGATATTCCTGAAAACTTTTACGCTTTAATAGCGAAAAGGCATAGTCAAGCTTCATTAAAAAAAATTGAGGGAAAACCTGAAAAAAAGTTTGAAACATCCATTTCAAAAATTCCGGAAACAAAACCCTTGTATTATGAAAACCCCTACAAAAAGGAATTTGAAGCTAAAGTAATTAAGATTTTAAACAAAAATTACGTGGTTCTCAATGAGACGTGTTTTTATCCTGAAGGAGGAGGACAACCATCTGATAGAGGCTACTTGATTTTCGATGGAAAAAAGGCAAGGGTGGTTGATGTTCAGAAAATAGGGAAAGTTATAGTTCACAAAGTTGAAGGAAAAACTCCAAAGGAAGGAACAAGAGTTAAGGGAGTGATTGACTGGAATAGACGTTACAGCTTAATGAAAAATCACACAGCAACACACATTATTAACGGTGCAGCAAGACATGTTTTAGGCAAGCATATCTGGCAATTTGGAACACAGAAAGACGTTAACCGTTCAAGACTTGACATAACTCATTATAGAAGATTAACCCTTAACGAAGTTCACCAAATAGAAACCCTTGCAAACAACATTGTTTTACAAAGTATTCCTGTGGAAACTTCTTGGATGCCGAGAAATAAAGCTGAAAAACTCTACGGCTTCAGACTTTATCAAGGTGGTGCAGTTCCCGGAAAAGAGATAAGAATAGTGAAAATTGGAGAATGGGACGTTGAAGCTTGCGCAGGCACCCACGTAAAAAACACCAGCGAAATCGGATTTATCAAAATAGTTCACTCAGAACGCGTTCAAGACGGAGTTGAAAGATTAGTTTACTCCGTTGGAAAACCGGCTTTAAAGGCCGTACAAGAAAATGAGAACCTCTTATTCAAGCTTTCCCAAACATTAAATGCTCCAATAGAGAAACTGGACAAAACAGCTGAAAAACTTGTTAAAGAATTAAAGCAAGCACTTGCAGAGAAAAGAAAGTTGATTAAAGAATTAGCTGTCAAAGAAAGCATAGCTGCAAGCGAAGCTGAAACTGTTAAAAAAATAGGTGAAATTAAAGTTTTAACAAGAGAATTTAAAGAATTAAATGTTGACCGAATGGTTCAAACAGCAAATGAAATAATTAAGAAAGATAAAGCAATAGTGACCGTTTTCTATGGGACAGATGGAAAAAATGCAAGAATAATGGTTATGGCTGGGGAAAAAGCCATAGAAAAAGGAGTAAACGCCAGTGAAATAGCTGAGGAATCGGCTAAAATTCTTGGTGGCGGTGGAGGAGGAACAATAAACTTTGCTCAAGGAGGAGGAACAATAACGGAAAAATTATCAGAAGCCGTTAAAAAAGCTGAGGAAACTCTAAAAAAACAATTAGGAATAGTAAAAGATTAAAATAGGTTTGTACAAATTCTTTTCGGTGCTCAAAATGAGGGATAATGTTCTCAATCGACGGCAAAACATTTAAAAACAAGGAGAACAAATCAGAGGGAAACATGGAATTCTTGAAAAAAATCGAAGAAAAATGGCAAAAAGCTTGGGAAAAAGCAAAAATATTCGAAGCAGATCCTAACCCAAAAAAGCAAAAATTCTTTGTTACATTTCCATATCCATACATGAACGGGCCTTTACATGTAGGCCATGCCTTCACAGCTTCCCGCATAGATGTTTACGCAAGATTTAAACGGATGCAAGGTTACAATGTGCTCTTTCCCTGGGCTTGGCATTGGACAGGTCAACCCTTAATGGGTGCAAGTGAAAGGGTTGCAAAAGGAGATGAAGAATTCATAAGAATTTTAAAAGAAGTTGACGGTGTTCCAGAGAATGAACTTAAAAAATTTGTTGACCCTATCTACATGGCTACTTACTACACGAATGAAAGCAGAACAGCCGTTAAAAAACTTGGGTTATCAATTGATTGGAGAAGAGAATTTAACACTATAATGCCTACCTATCAAAAGTTTATTAAATGGCAATATGAAAACCTAAAGGAGAAAGGATACGTCATAAGAGGAACACACCCAGTTATTTGGTGTCCACACTGTAAAAGTCCAACAGGAGACCATGACAGACAAGAGGGTGTAGGAGTAACACCTGAAGAGTATACGCTGATAAAATTTAAACTTGATGAAGAAACATATTTGCCAGCAGCAACATTCCGACCAGAAACAATCTATGGAGTCACAAATATATGGATAAACCCAGATGCAACATACGTCAAAGCCTTAATCAACGGTGAAAAATGGATAATAAGCGAAAAAGCAGCTGAAAAACTAAAAGAACAACTTAGAAAAGTGGACATAAAAAGAAAATTTAAAGGAAGAGAACTGATAGGGAAAACCTTTGAAAATCCAGTGACAAAAGAAAGGATGCCCATACTTCCAGGATGGTTTGTAGATCCAGAGCAAGCCACAGGAGTTGTCTACAGTGTTCCAGCCCATGCACCCTACGATTGGCTTGCACTAAAAGATCTGCAGGAAAAACCTGAAATCCTTCAAGAATTTGGTTTAAACCCAAAAATATTGGAGAAAATAAAACCAATTTCAATAATTAAAGTTGAAGGTTTTGGAGAATATCCGGCAATTGAAATAACAAGAAAAATGGGGGTCAGAGATCAGCATGACCCTAAAGCTGAAGAAGCAACAAAAATAATTTACAAAAAAGAGTTTCACGGTGGAATCCTGAAAGAAAATTGTATGGAATACGCTGGGAAAAAAGTTAGAGATGTAAAAGAACAGTTAATAGAAGACTTCAAGAAACGTGGAATAGCAGATTCAATGTATGATCTTCCACAACCAGTAATCTGCAGATGCTTAACACCATGCATAGTTAAAATCCTAGAAGACCAATGGTTCCTAAAATATTCAGACCCAAAATGGAAAGAAAAAGTTAAAGAGGCAATCAAAAAAATGCGAATATACCCTGAAACTGCAACCCAATGGTTTTTAACAGTAGTTGACTGGCTTAAAGACTGGGCTTGTGCAAGGAGAACAGGGCTTGGAACACAGGTACCGTGGAGTAAAGGCTGGATAATTGAAACTTTAAGCGATTCCACAATTTACATGGCCTTCTACACCATAAATAAGCACATAAAAAAATATAAAATAAAACCTGAAATGCTGACAAAAGAAGTTTTTAACTACATCTTCTACGGAAAAGGAAAAATTAATGAAATATCATCAAAATCCGGAATAGAAAAGCATATTCTAGAGGAAATGCACAACGAGTTTCTTTACTGGTATCCTGTCGACCTTAGAGTTTCAGCGAAAGAACTTGTTCCAAACCATTTAACTTTCTTCCTATTCCATCACACAGCGTTATTTCCGCCTAAACATTGGCCTAAAGCCATAGGCGTCAACGGAATGCTAATGATAGAGGGAAAACAAATGCACAAGTCGAAGGGAAACTTTGTAACACTGAAAAACGCAGTTGAAACTTACGGTGCAGATGCAACAAGGTGCACTCTACTTTTAGGAGCGGAAGGAATGGATGATTCAGACTGGAGAAGTGGAAACGTTAGAGACATGCAAAATAAGCTTCAAACACTTTACAATTTCGCTAAAAAAATAATTGAGGAAAAAGGGGAAAATGAAAGAGGTCATTTAGAAAAATGGTTAATAAGTATTCTGCAGCGTCGCATAAAAGAAGTGACAGAAAACCTTGAAAAAATGAAAACCAGAACAGCTCTAGAAACAGCCCTGTTTGAAGTTTGGAACGACATCCGCTGGTATATCCGCAGAAAAGAAAAAACGACAAAAACCCTAAAAGAAACATTAAAAATGTGGCTTAAGCTTCTCACACCATTCATACCTCACATATGCGAAGAATTATGGAGCGAACTGAAAGGAGAAGGATTTATATCTATTGCAGAATGGCCAAAAATAAACGAGAAACTAATAGATCTGGAAACAGAAGAAAAAGAAAACATAATCAAAGGTTTAATTGAAGACACTGCAAACATAATAAAAGTGATGAAAAAACCTCCAAAAAAAATATTTTACTACACCGCCGCCGAATGGAAATGGAAAGTTTATCTAAAAACACTTAGAAGAATTAAAGATGGAGAAATAAACATTAAAAAAATTATTGAAGAATTAGCTAGGGATAACGAGATAAAAGAAAAAATTAAGGATGCAGCGAAACTCATTTCAAAAATAACCAGAGAATCAAGTAAAATTTCAGAGAAAAGAAAAGAAAACATCCTTAAAATTGGAAAAATTAACGAAAAAGAGATAATAGAAGACGCGAAAAAATTTTTAGAGAAAAAATTCCATGCAGAAATTGAAGTTTACAGCGAAGAAGATGAAAAACGTTATGATCCAAAATTAAAAGCCGTTCAGGCTATGCCATGTAAACCAGCCATTTATATAGAATAGATTATATGAACCTATACATCAAACTTAAAGTGCGGTCGTTAACTCGGATATGATAATTTCTTCGACCACCACTGGTTGTTGTTATATAGAAATCTTTGTTTTTACGAAGTTGACTTCCATAAAAGAAAGCTAAAATTGTTCTGCAAATATTCACTGTGGTTAACTTTTCATTTTTGATAATTTTTTCAATTTCTTCCTGCAGAACCCTTGGATTAATTGTATATACAACTTCAGAGGTTTCTCCTGCACGCTCATAATGTATTTCCAGATCCTTCAAAACATGCTTAATGATATCGTAATAAGGTGACCTACGATTCTTTATTAAACGCACATAATTTGCTAGAGGAACAGGGATATCGTAAAGTTTAATTTCAGACACAAATTATCCCTCCTCCTCTTTAAAATATACCTCATTGTTTTTTAAAAAGTTTAGGGAAAATTTTTACATTAGAATGTTGACGTTAAAACAAAAACTAAAACTATATGGATTATTATTAACTTAAACAAAAGGGGAAAAGGGCCCGTGGCGCAGCTTGGATAGCGCGTCGGCCTTCTAAGCCGGAGATCCTGGGTTCAAATCCCAGCGGGCCCGCATCTACATTTAAATTTTAATGTGAAAGCTCTGTTAAACGAGTTCAAAAATATGGTGTCTCTTCTGAATAAGCGCCGCCGGTAGGACTCGAATCTAAGATTCAAGGAGAATTCTCCCGCAAAACCCCTTTTTTCTTCTCGATTTCTTGCTGAAAGTGGGTTTGTGTGATTTATGGCGCTTCTCTTAGTTTTATGTTCTTCGGTGCATTCTTTTCTATTCTAGTTAAATCCAGAAACCGTAGAAAAATAGTACGGATTTGTTGGAGAAAAACTTTGTGGAAACAGAAGGGGTGATAATTCTTGGAGAAAACCCTTAAGATTGGAAGGAGAGACGTTTCGATAAAGCTTTTTTGATAGTGGTGACTGTCTGTTTGGTTTTGGTGATAGGCGCTGTGGTGGCTTTTACATCTATTGGGGTTATTAATATTCAATATACGATAATTTCTCAATCATAGGCTCTAACGCTTACACCCAGCACTATTAATTTAGATCTTGGATCAATTCCTTCGGGGTCTTCTGGTAGCAAAGACTTTGGTAAAGTTGCAACTTTAGATTTGCTCGGTAGCTATGAAATAAATGTAACTTTGGAAAACGAATTCAATGCATTCCAAAGCATGAATGTCCATGTATATCTCTATGAGACTGGGTCAACGACTTGATCTTATTCTTTCTACGTTTGGATGAGCACATTAGGCTGTAACAGTGAAAGTCAAATTTGAAATAATATTAAATTTCCCGTTAAAAGTCCATCAGCATAGTGAAGTTAAAATTTTCTGAAGCTTCTCTCCTGTGTGTGTTATGGCTCTATTTACTTCTCTTTTGAGCGAGAAAACTCCTTTTATTGATGGAACTAGGTTTTTATCTTCTAATGCTTCGATTATCCTCTCTATCT